>NZ_PSUG01000002.1:0-164228 GCF_002931755.1 Rathayibacter sp. AY2B3
GGTCACCCTCGACCGCAGCGGCTCCTTCGGCTACACCGTCCGCGTCGTGCCGCGGCCCCGCCCCTGTCCTCCGCTCGCGAGATGCCACTTGAGTACGCGACACGCCGACGAACGCGTGCCGGAGTGGCATCTCGCGGAGAGGGATGGTGCGGGGTCAGCCGGCGGCGGCGGTCAGCCCGAGCTCGGCGGAGCGGGCCAGGAGCGGGTGCCGCGGCACGACGCGGACGGTGTAGCCGAAGGAGCCGCTGCGGTCGAGGGTGACCACTCCGGCGTACGGCACGCGCCCCACCGCGTCGGCCGGCACCACGGCGCCCGACTCCTCGACCACCTCGAGCTCGTGATGGCCGACCTCGGTGAGCGAGCCGTCGGCGGACGTCGTCCCGTAGACGACCTCGACCGAGACGTCCTCCGGCGAGAGCTCGCCCAGGCGCCCGCCCGAGACGAGCACCGTGTCGTGGAGCTCGACGGTCTCGTCGATCACCGTGCGGTGCCGCGTCCTCTGCCCGAGCGGCGAGATGCCGCCGAGCACGTAGCCGGTCCGGCGCTGGGCGAGCGTTGGATCGGCCATCGCCGCCCGCCTGCCCCCGACCGCGGCCGCGAGCTCCTTCAGCCCGAGCGAGCCGGTGACGGGCACGACGCCCACCACGAGCTCGCCGTCCACGTCGACCATCAGCGTCTTGAACACGCGCTCCGGCTCCACGCCGAGCGCCTCGGCCGCCTCGAGCCCGTAGCGCGTCGTGGCCGGGTCGTGCCGGTACTGGCGGGGAATGAAGGGGACGCCCGCCGCCGTCAGCGCGACGGTCGCCGGAGTCCCCGGTCCGCTCCGCGCCATCAGGCGTCCAGCTCGGCCGCCGGCCCGTGCGCGGCGAAGAGCTGCATCGAGGTGCCGGCCACGCGGATGACCTGCCCCGGCTCGAACGACTCGCCGTGCTCCAGCGGCTCCGGCTCCTCGCTGTTCCACAGGCGCGTGTAGCCGGTGACCCCCTCGCCCTCGGCGAGCACGACCGTGGTGTCCTGCTCGACGCCGTGCACCACCAGCAGGACGCGGTCCGGGTCGCCCTCGACCGGGGTCGAGGCCGCGAGGTACTGCAGCGTCCGGTTGGCGGCGGAGGTCCAGTCGTGCTCGCTCATCCCGCGCCCGTGGGCGTCGAACCAGGACATGGTCGTGGCGCCCGGCTCGCTCGCGTCGCCGCTGCCGTAGCGGGAGGGACGCAGCGCCGGGTGCTCGCGCCGCAGGCGCAGCAGGGTCCGCGTGTGCGCGCGGAGCGCGAGCTGCCAGTCGGCCAGGCCCTCCCAGCGCACCCAGGTCAGGTCCGAGTCCTGGCAGTAGGCGTTGTTGTTGCCGCGCTGGCTGCGCCCGGTCTCGTCGCCCGCCGTGATCATCGGCACGCCGGCCGACAGCAGCAGGGTGCCGAGGAGGTTCCGCATCGCCTTGCGCCGCGCCAGCGTGATCCGCTCGTCGGTGGTGGGACCCTCGAAGCCGTGGTTGAAGGAGCGGTTGGTGTCGGCTCCGTCGCGGTTCGACTCGCCGTTGCCGATGTTGTGCTTGACGTTGTACGAGACGAGGTCCGCGAGCGTGAAGCCGTCGTGCGCGGTGACGAAGTTGACCGACGCGAGGGGTCCCCGCTCCGCCGAGAAGGTGTTGGAGGAGCCCGAGAGCCGGGTGGCGAAGCCGCCGATGCCGACGGGGGCCGTGCCGGCGCGGCGGGCGTAGTCGATGTCCGAGAGCCAGAAGTTGCGGGCGCGGTCGCGGTAGCGGTCGTTCCACTCCGACCACCCGGCCGGGAAGTTCCCGGTCTGCCATCCGCCCATGCCCACGTCCCAGGGCTCGGCGATCATCTTCACGCCGGCCAGCGCCGGGTCCTCGACCGCGGCCCGCAGCAGCGGGTGGTCGCTCCGGAAGTGCGCGATCTCGTCCCGGCCGAGGGTCGCGGCCAGGTCGAGCCGGAAGCCGTCGATCCCGACCTCGCCGGACCAGTAGCGCATCGAGTCCAGAGCGAGGCGCTGCGCCGCGGGCCGGCCGAAGTCGATCGTGTTGCCGCAGCCGGTGACGTCCACGTAGTGGCCCTCGGGCGTCTGGCGGTACCAGCCGGCGTCGTCGATGCCGCGCAGGCTCGACATCGGCCCGCCCGGCCCCTCCTCGGCTGTGTGGTTGTAGACCACGTCCAGGATCACCTCGAGGCCGGCCTCGTGCAGGAGCTTCACCATTCCCTTGAACTCGCGGAGCACCGCGGTCGGTCCGCCGCGCTGCGCGGTCGAGGAGGCGTAGGCGGCGTGCGGCGCGAAGAAGTTCAGCGTGTTGTAGCCCCAGTAGTTGGTCAGGCCCTGCCGCAGCAGGCGCTGCTCCGACACGAACGCGTGCACCGGCAGCAGCTCGACCGCCGTCACGCCCAGCTCGAGCAGCGCCGAGACCGTCGACTCGTGCGCCAGGCCGGCGTAGGTGCCGCGCAGCTCCACGGGGAGCGCCGGGTTCAACCGGGTCAGCCCCTTCACGTGCGCCTCGTAGATCACGGTGCGGTCCATCGGGGTGCCGGGCCGGGAGGAGGAGCCCCAGTCGAACGAGTCGTCCACGACGACCGAGCGCCACTCGTTCTCCGCCACCCGGTGCAGGCCCCGGGAGTACGGCTCCAGCAGGGGCCGGCGGGGGTCGAAGCGGTGGCGGGGGCCGGTCGGCCCGTCGACGCGCAGGGCGTAGCGGCGGCCGGGGGCCAGCAGATCGGAGCGCGCGGACCAGACCGCGTCGTCGTCGCGCGCCAGCGGGACCGTGCGGGTCACCCAGGTCGAGTCCTTCTCGTCGTACAGCAGCAGATCGACGGCGCTCGCGCTCTCGGACCAGACCCGCAGCTCACCGCCCTGATCGTCCACGGTCACGCCGAGCCGGGCCAGGGGATCGTGAGAGGTCATGCGACTTACAGTAGTGACGGGCACCGGCTCCCTCCGTGCCCCCGACGCGGGACGAAGGGCTGCTGTGATCTACCTCGACCACGCCGCGACCACCCCGTTGCGCGCCTCGGCGCTCGCCGCGTTCGCCGAGGCGTCCGCCCATGCCGGCAACCCCTCCTCCGTGCACGGCTCCGGCCAGGAGGCGCGCCGCCGCCTGGAGGACGCCCGCTCGGCGCTCGCCGGAGTGCTCGGCTGCGAGCCGATCGAGGTGATCCTCACCGCAGGCGGGACCGAGGCGGTCAACCTCGGCGTCAAGGGCCTCTACTGGCAGCGCCGGAGCGAGGATCCGGCCCGCGTCCGGGTCCTGGTCGCCGAGGGGGAGCACCACGCGACCCTCGACTCCGCCGCCTGGCTCGCCGAGCACGAGGGCGCCGTCCTCGAGTGGCTGCCGCTCGACGACGAGGGAAGCCTGCGACCGGAGGCGCTCGCCGCGGCGCTGGAGGAGGACCCCGGCTCGGTCGCCCTGGTCACGGTGCTCTGGGTCAACAACGAGATCGGCACGATCAACCCGATCGGCGAGCTCGCGGCTGTCTGTGCGCGCGCCGGCGTCCCCCTCCACGTCGACGCGGTCGCCGCCCTCGGGCACGTGCCGCTGCGGATCGCCGAGATCCGCCGAGCCTCCGGCTCCGGGCGCGGCGCGGGACTGGCCGCAGTCAGCGTCTCGGGTCACAAGGTCGGCGGGCCGATCGCGACCGGCGCCCTCGTCCTCGCCCGCGACGCCCGCGCGGTTCCGGTGCTGCACGGAGGCGGACAGCAGCGGGGAGTCCGCTCCGGCACCCAGGACGTCCCCGGTGCCGCGGCCTTCGCCGCCGCCGCGGTCGAGGCGGACGCCGAGCTGTCGGCGGAGGCGCAGCGCCTGGCCGCCCTGCGCGACCGGCTCGTCGCGGGCGTCCTCGCCGCCGTGCCGGGCGCGACCCTGACCGGGCCCGCCCTCGACTCCGGGCGCCGGGTCGCCACCAACGCGCACCTCGCCTTCCCCGGTGCGCAGGGCGACTCCCTCCTCTTCCTCCTCGACACCGCGGGCGTCTCCGTCTCGACCGGGTCCGCCTGCACGGCGGGGATCCCGGAGCCCTCGCACGTGGTCCTCGCGCTCGGCCGGAGCGAGGACGAGGCCCGCGGGGTGCTCCGGATGACGCTCGGCCACACCTCGACCGACGAGGACGTCGACGCCTTCCTGGCGGCGCTGCCCGGCGCCTACGCCCGCGCCGCCCGCGCCGGACTCTCGAACCGCGCGGTGCTGCGCGCCTGAATCCCTGCCGGCCGCGCCCGCGGGAAACGTAGACTCGCACGGTGAAGGTTCTGGCGGCGATGAGCGGTGGAGTGGACTCGGCGGTGGCCGCGGCCCGCGCGGTGGAGGCGGGGCACGACGTGGTGGGCGTGCACCTCGCCCTGAGCAGGATGCCCGGCACGCTGCGCACCGGCAGCAGGGGGTGCTGCACGATCGAGGACTCGATGGACGCGCAGCGCGCCGCGAACGTCCTCGGCATCCCGTACTACGTGTGGGACTTCTCCGAGCGGTTCAAGCTGGACGTCGTCGACGACTTCGTCGCCGAGTACTCGGCGGGCCGCACCCCGAACCCCTGCATGCGCTGCAACGAGCGGATCAAGTTCGCCGCCCTGCTCGAGAAGGCTCTCGACCTCGGCTTCGACGCCGTCTGCACCGGCCACTACGCCTCCCTCCGCACCGCCGCCGACGGGACCCCGGAGCTGCACCGCGCGAGCGATGAGGCGAAGGACCAGTCCTACGTCCTCGGCGTGCTGACGGAGCAGCAGCTGCGGCACTCGATGTTCCCGCTCGGCTCCACGCCGTCCAAGGCGATCGTGCGCGCGGAGGCGGCGGAGCGCGGCCTCAGCGTCGCGAGCAAGCCCGACAGCTACGACATCTGCTTCATCCCCGACGGCGACACCCGCGGCTGGCTCGCCGAGCGCGTCACCCCCGAGACCGGAGCGATCGTCGACCGGGACGGCGCGGTGGTCGGCTCCCACGAGGGCGCCCACGGGTACACGGTGGGCCAGCGCCGGGGCCTGCACCTCGGCGTCCCTGCGCCCGACGGACGGCCGCGCTTCGTCCTGGAGGTCCGGCCGGTGAGCAACGAGGTCGTGGTCGGTCCGCGCGAGGCGCTGCGCATCGGCGAGATCGCCGGCGAGCGGTTCACCTGGGCGGGCGCCGCTCCCGAGGACGCGGACGCGCCCTTCCGCTGCGACGTCCAGATCCGGGCCCACGCCGACCCGGTCCCCGCCTCCGCCGTGGTGTCGCAGGTCGATGGCAGGGTGGAGCTCGTGATCACTCCGGACTCGCCGCTCGACGGCGTCGCCCCCGGCCAGACGGCCGTCGTCTACCTCGGCACCCGCGTGCTGGGCCAGTGCACGATCGACCGCACGGTCGCGGCCGACGCCGCGGTGCTCCGATGAGCGCCGTCGAGCCCGCCGCCCGCGTCGAGGCGCTTCGGACGCGGATCCGGTCGGCGAGCGACGACTACTACGCGGCCGACTCGTCGCCGCTGTCCGACGCCGAGTACGACGCCCTGGTGCGCGAGCTCGCCGCGCTCGAGGCCGAGCACCCCGAGCTCGCCGCCGAGGACTCGCCGACGCAGACCGTCGGCGGGATCGTCGGAGCGGGCCTCGCTCCGATCGACCACGCCGAGCGGATGCTCTCCCTCGACAACGTGTTCTCGGCCGAGGAGCTGCGCGAATGGTGCGAGAAGACGGTGGCCTCGGCCGACCGCCCCGTCGCCTGGCTCACCGAGCTCAAGATCGACGGCCTCGCGATCTCCCTCCACTACGAGAACGGCCGCCTCGTCACGGCGGCGACCCGCGGCGACGGCCGCACCGGCGAGGACGTCACCGTCAACGCGCTCCGCGTCGCGGGAATCCCCGAGCGCCTCTCCGGCGAGGGCCACCCGGCACTCGTCGAGGTGCGGGGCGAGGTCTTCATCCCCGTGGCCGCCTTCGCCGAGCTGAACGCCCTCCAGGAGACTCTGCGCGACGAGGCGGTCGAGGAGGCGCGGACCCGGTGGTCGTCCCGCCCCGCCGCCACCCGCGGCGCCTTCGAGGAGGAGAAGGCGCGCACGAGCGCGCTCCGGCGCTTCCCGACCTTCGCCAACCCGCGCAACGCGGCGAGCGGCGGCCTCCGCCAGCAGCTCGACAAGAAGTCGGGTCTCGACCTGCGTGCGGGCGAGGCGCGCGTCGGCTCCCTCGCGCTCTACGTGCACGGCATCGGCGCCTGGCCGGACCCGCCGGTCTCGACCCAGTCCGAGGTCTACGGCCTGCTCTCCTCCTGGGGACTGCCGGTCAGCGGCCACAACCGCGTCTCGGCCTCGGTGGAGGAGGTGCTCGCCTTCGTCGAGCGCTACGGCCGCGAGCGGCACTCGGTCGAGCACGAGATCGACGGCGTGGTCGTGAAGGTGGACGAGCTCGAGCTGCACGACGAGCTCGGCGCCACCAGCCGGGCGCCGCGCTGGGCGATCGCCTACAAGTACCCGCCCGAGGAGGTGCACACGACGCTCCTCGACATCGTCGTGAGCGTCGGGCGCACCGGCCGCGCGACGCCGTTCGCCCAGATGACCAAGGTGAAGGTCGCGGGGTCCGAGGTGCGTCAGGCCACGCTGCACAACGCCGACGTGGTGAAGGCGAAGGGCGTGCTCATCGGCGACACGGTCGTGCTGCGGAAGGCCGGGGACGTCATCCCCGAGGTGCTCGGCCCGGTGGTGGAGCTCCGCGACGGCACCGAGCGCGAGTTCGTGATGCCGACGCAGTGCCCCGAGTGCGGCACCACGCTCGCTCCGGCCAAGGAGGGCGACGTCGACCTGCGCTGCCCCAACGCGGAGTCCTGCCCCGCGCAGGTCCGCGGGCGCGTCGAGCACATCGGCAGCCGCGGTGCGCTCGACATCGAGGCGCTCGGCGAGGTCAGCGCCGCCGCCCTGACCCAGCCCCTGGTGCCCGCCGAGCCGCCGCTGCGGACCGAGGCCGGCCTGTTCGAGCTCACGGTGGCCGATCTCTTCCCGATCGAGGTCGTCGTCCGCGACTCCGAGACGGGTCTGCAGAAGCTCGACGCGAAGGGCGATCCGAAGGTCGTCACGCCCTTCAAGCGCAAGCGGCAGCTCGCCAAGGACGGCGCCGTCGACCCGGAGGCGGGAGCCTTCGCGGGGGACGCCTCCTCCGTGCCCTCCACCAACGCCCTCCGGCTGATCGAGAACATCGAGCGGGCGAAGACCAAGGAGCTGTGGCGCCTGCTGGTCTCGCTCAGCATCCGGCACGTCGGCCCGGTCGCGGCGCGCGCGCTGGCGGGATACTTCGGCTCGCTCGACGCGATCCGCGGAGCGAGCCGCGACGAGCTCGCCGCGGTCGACGGGGTGGGCGGGATCATCGCCGACGCCCTGATCGCCTGGTTCGAGGTCGACTGGCACGTCGAGATCGTCGACCGCTGGGCCGCGGCCGGAGTGCGCTTCGCCACGCCCGGCCACCCCGGTCCCGGTGCCGCGGACGCCGCAGGCGGGGTGCTCGCGGGCCTCACGGTCGTGGCGACCGGCAGCCTGGAGGGGTACTCCCGCGAAGGGGCCCAGGAGGCGATCCTCGCGGCCGGCGGCAAGGCCGGCTCGAGCGTCTCGAAGAAGACCGACTACGTCGCCGCCGGCCCCGGCGCCGGCAGCAAGCTCGGCAAGGCCGAGGCCCTGGGGCTCCGGATCATCACCGCGGCCGAGTTCCACCTCCTGGTGACCGAGGGACCGGCCGCGATCGCGCTGCCGGAGGAGGCGTCCGCCGACGCGCCGGAGGACGACGCCGTCCCGGAGATCGACGCCGTCCCGGACACGGCCGCCCCGACCACGGAGGAGCCGACCGGGCCCGATGCCTGACGCGGGCGGCGAGGAGCGGCGCGCGTTCCTGCGCCGCTCCCTCGCCGACGCCGCGTCGCTCGCACTCGACGCCGCGGCTCGGCCCACGGCCGCCGAGCGCCGGAGCGCCGAGGCGCTCGGACGGATCGACCACCTGGTCGTGCTCTCCTTCGCCGGCCGCAGCCGCGACCAGGTCCTCGGCGCGCTCGACGATCCGGACGGCCCGGTGTTCGCCGGCGGCACGGACGCCGTGATGACCGCGCCCGGCCCGGACGATCCTCCGGGCGCGCGCTTCGCCCCCGAGATGCTGCCGGTGCACGCGCTGCTCGCCACGGCCTTCGCCCGGGCCGACGACTGGCGCGCCGACGGCCGCGATCCGCTGCCGGCGGCCCTGCACGCGGCCCGGGAGACCGGCACCGGCTGGGCTCTCGCGATCGACGAGCGGCAGGGCGTCTCGACCACGCTCCTCGCCGATCCGGAGTGGCCCCACGGCGATCCGGGTGCCGCCGGCTCCCGTGGCGGGCGCCTCCTGGCCGTCGACGCGCTGGCCGCCGAGGCCGCCGCCGGCACCCTGCCTCCGCTCGTCCTGGTCGAGCCGCGCTCCCTCGTCGATCCGGCCGACTTCGCCGACGCCGCAGCCGCCGGCACCGATCGATCCGCCGATGCGCGGCTCGCGGAGCAGCTGCTGCACGTCGTGGCCGACGCCGTCCGCGCCGGGGAGGGAGCGGGGCGGCGGATGCTGCTCCTCGTCACCGCGCGGGGGAGCGCGGACCGGCCCGGCACCGTGCCGGCGCTCGTGCTGGCTTCTGCGGTCCCCTCGGGCGCACGGATCGGCGTGCCGCTCGGTCCGGAGGCTCCCGCGCAGCTCGTCCGCGCCCGGGCGGGCGTGCGCCGCGCCCTCGTCGATCCGCAGGTCCGAGAGCTGGCCGCACTCCTGAGCGGTCCCGACCGGCCCCTCGCGCGCTGGCCCCGCACGGCACCGGCGTTCGCGCCGCCCGCGCCGGTCGGGCGGCGCCTCCGCGACGCGGCCCGCCGCGCCCGCGTCGACCTCGAGCCGGAGGCCGGACTGCTCGCCCGACTCCGGGCCGCCGCCCCGGGCGCGTCGCTACACTCCGAGCAGGCGCAGGCGGCGCAGGAGAGGCGGCGGAGATGACCAGCGAGCGGACTCCCTCGGAGCACGACGACGCAGCGCCCCGCTCCCGCTCCCGCCGCCGCTTCCTGGCCGGAACCGCCGCCGCCGGAGTCGGAGCCGGAGCCCTCGCCGGCGGCGCGATCGGCGCGGCCGTCGCCTCCGGTCGACGTCGCGAGGAGGAGCCGCGACTGCCCGCCCGTGCGGAGCCGGGTTTCGACCACGTCGTCGTGATCATGTTCGAGAACCGCTCCTTCGACAACGTTCTGGGGCGCCTCTACGGACCGGACGACCTGCCCGCGGGCGAGAGCTTCGAGGGCCTCCTCCCCGACGAGCGGACGAACACCAGCGCCGGGGGCCTGACCGTCGGCACGCACGTCTACGAGGGCGCCACCGACTCCGTGATGCGCCAGCCCGACCCGGATCCCGGCGAGGAGTACCCGCACGTCAACACCCAGCTCTTCGGCACGGTGGATCCGCCCGAGAACGCCGACCGCACCGTCGGCGCCATGATCGCGCCCTTCAACGCGCCCGCCGACGCCTCCGCCCCGACGATGAGCGGCTTCCTCGAGGACTACGTCCAGCACCTGCGGGTGATGAAGAAGGGGCAGGAGCCCACGGCGGAGGAGGCGCGGACGATCATGGGCGGTTTCTCGCCGGAGATGCTGCCCGTCTTCTCCACCCTCGCCCGCGAGTTCGCCGTCTTCGACCACTGGTTCTGCGCCGTCCCCTCCCAGACCTTCTGCAACCGCTCCTTCCTGCACGCGTCGACCTCGCACGGCTTCGTCACGAACAAGCAGGGCGGCGGCTACGAGAAGTGGCTCGCCGACGATCTGGCCGACGCGCCGACCGTCTTCAACCGCCTCGAGGAGGCGGGGAAGACCTGGCGGGTCTACTTCGACGCGCTGCAGGTGGTCTCGTACACCGGGTTCCTGCATGCGCCGGTGCTCGAGAAGTACTGGAAGACGCACTTCTCGACGATGGACCGCTTCTACGCCGACGTGGAGAACGGCGAGCTGCCCGACTACGCGTTCCTCGAGCCGCGGCTCGTCTTCGACCACAACGACATGCACCCGCCGACCGGCGTCCTGCACGAGGACGAGGTCGACGGCACGCCCGTCTACGACAGCGCTCTGTCCGACGTCCGCGCCGGTGAGCTGCTGCTGCACCAGGTGTACTCGGCGATCCGGGAGAGCGCGAGCACGACCGGCTCGAACGCGGTGAACACGCTCCTGCTGGCGACCTTCGACGAGCACGGGGGCCTCTACGACCACGTCCCCCCGCCGCCGGCGACTCCGCCGGGCGACGGCCGCGAGGGCGAGATGGGCTTCGCCTTCGACCGGCTCGGCTGCCGCGTACCGGCGATCGCCGTCTCGGCGTACACGAGGGCCGGCACGATCGTGCACGACGAGCTGCACCACGGCGCCGTGATCCGGACCCTCAGCGCCCTGCACGGCCTCGAGCCGCTGACCTCTCGCGACGCCTCCGCCCCCGACCTCTTCGGGGTGCTGACCCTCGACGAGCCGCGGCAGATCGGCGACTGGCCGACCACGGTGCCGCAGTACCTGCCCCCGAACCCCGAGGCGGCACCCGCGCATCCGGCGCACGTGAACCGCGACAAGCCGCTGAGCCCGCCCGCCGTCGGCCTGATGGGACTGCTGCTGGCCCGGTACGGCGAGCCCGGCGAGGACCTGCCGACCACCTACGAGGGGGCGTACGACGCGCTCCTGAAGCACGGCGCCAGCCTCTTCGGCGGCTCCTGACGGGCGGGCGGCGCGGGCGGAGGCGGTGCGGGTGCGCCGAGTAGACTGGCGGCCGGAAATCCCCCCGAACCACCAGACGGAGACGCATGTCCGAGATCACGGCCGACACGGTCGCCCATCTGGCCCAGCTGGCCAGGATCGACCTCACTTCCGACGAGATCGGGAGCCTCACCAGGGAGCTCGGCCAGATCGTCGACTCCGTGCGCGCGGTCCAGGCCGTCGCCACGCCCGAGGTGCCGGCGACCAGCCACCCGATCCCGCTCGAGAACGTCTTCCGGCCCGACGTGGTCGGCGAGACCCTCACGCTCGAGCAGGCGCTCTCCGGCGCGCCCGAGCACGACGGCAGCCGCTTCCAGGTCTCCGCGATCCTGGGGGAGGAGCAGTGAGCGCGCACGGCGACGAGCTCGTCCGCCTCAGCGCGTCCGCCCTCTCCGAGAAGCTGGCCGACGGCTCGGTCTCCTCGGTCGAGGCCACCCGCGCCCACCTCGAGCGCATCGACGCGGTCGACGGGGCGGTCCACGCCTTCCTCCACGTCGCGCGCGAGGGCGCCGTCTCGTCCGCCGAGGCGATCGACCGCCGGCGCGCCGACGGCGAGTCGCTGCACCCGCTCGCCGGAGTGCCTCTCGCGGTCAAGGACGTCATCGTCACGAACGACATGCCGACCACGAGCGGCTCCCGCATCCTCGAGGGCTGGCGCCCGCCCTACGACGCGACCGTCATGCGCAAGGTCCGCGAGGCCGGGCTGGTCCCGATCGGCAAGACCAACATGGACGAGTTCGCGATGGGCTCGACGACCGAGCGCAGCGCCTACGGTCCCACCCACAACCCGTGGGACCTCGACCGCATCCCCGGCGGCTCCGGCGGCGGGTCCGCCGCGGCCGTCGCGAGCTACGAGGCGCCCCTGGCCCTCGGCTCCGACACCGGGGGATCGATCCGCCAGCCCGCGCACGTGACGGGCACCGTCGGCGTGAAGCCGACGTACGGCGGAGTCTCGCGCTATGGAGCGATCGCGCTCGCCTCGAGCCTCGACCAGATCGGCCCCGTCTCCCGGACGGTCCTCGACTCCGCCCTGCTGCACGACGTCATCGCGGGCCACGACCCGCGCGACTCGACGTCGCTGCGCGACTCCTGGCCCTCCTTCGCCGACGCGGTGCGCCGCGCCGACGTGACGGGCCTCCGGATCGGCGTGGTCAAGGAGCTCGACGGCGGTGAGGGCTTCCAGCCCGGCGTGCTCGCGCGCTTCCACGAGGCGCTCGAGATCCTGCAGGGCGCCGGCGCGGAGGTCGTCGAGGTGAGCCTCCCGAGCGTCGAGCACGCGGTCGCCGCCTACTACCTGATCCTCCCCGCGGAGGCCTCCAGCAACCTCGCCAAGTTCGACTCGGTCCGGTTCGGACTCCGCGTCACGCCCGAGGGCGGCGGCACGGTCGAGCAGGTCATGTCCGCGACCCGCGAGCAGGGCTTCGGCCCCGAGGTCAAGCGCCGGATCATCCTCGGCACCTACGCCCTCTCGGCCGGCTACTACGACGCCTACTACGGCAGCGCGCAGAAGGTCCGGACGCTGGTGCAGCGGGACTTCGACGCGGCCTTCGCGAACGTCGACGTGATCGCCTCGCCGACCGCGCCGACCACCGCCTACCGCCTCGGCGAGAAGCTGGACGACCCGCTGGCGATGTACCGCGGCGACGTCGCGACCATCCCGGCGAACCTGGCCGGAATCCCCGGCATCTCCGTCCCCGCCGGCCTCGCCGACGAGGACGGGCTGCCCGTCGGCGTCCAGTTCCTCGCCCCCGCCCGGGAGGACGTGCGCCTCTACACCGTGGGCGCCGCGCTCGAGGCGCTGCTCGAGGAGAAGTGGGGCCGCCCGCTGCTCGCGCAGGCCCCCGACCTGACCCACTCCGTGCTCTCCGCGACCGAGGAAGGTGCCGTCTGATGGCCTCCGCGCACACGTCCGCTCCCGAGCTGATGGACTACGACGAGGTCTTCGAGACCTTCGAGCCGGTGCTCGGCTTCGAGGTGCACGTCGAGCTCAACACGAAGACCAAGATGTTCTCGGACGCGCCGAACGAGTTCGGGTCCGAGCCCAACACGAACACGACCCCGGTCGATCTGGGCCTCCCGGGCTCGCTGCCGGTCGTGAACGAGCAGGCCGTCCGCTACTCGATCAGCCTCGGCCTCGCCCTGGGCTGCTCGATCGCTCCGTCCAGCCGCTTCGCGCGCAAGAACTACTTCTACCCGGACCTGGCGAAGAACTACCAGATCTCGCAGTTCGACGAGCCGATCGCCTTCGAGGGCTCGGTCGAGATCGAGCTGGCCGACGGCTCGCTCGTGCAGATCCCGATCGAGCGCGCGCACATGGAGGAGGACGCCGGCAAGCTCACGCACGTCGGCGGCGCCACCGGCCGCATCCAGGGCGCCGAGTACTCGCTCGTGGACTACAACCGCGCGGGGGTCCCGCTCGTCGAGATCGTCACGAAGCCGATCCACGGCGCGGGGAAGAGCGCGCCCGAGTACGCGAAGGCCTACGTCGCCACGATCCGCGACATCGTGCTGGCGCTGGGCATCTCGGACGCCAAGATGGAGCGCGGCAACCTCCGCTGCGACGCGAACGTCTCGCTCCGCCCGATCGGCCAGGAGAAGCTGGGCACCCGCACCGAGACCAAGAACGTCAACTCGCTCCGCTCGGTCGAGCGCGCCGTCCGCTACGAGATCCAGCGCCAGGCGGCGATCCTCGCCGCGGGCGGCACGATCACGCAGGAGACGCGCCACTGGCATGAGGACACCGGCCGCACCTCCGCGGGCCGGCCCAAGAGCGACGCCGACGACTACCGCTACTTCCCGGAGCCCGACCTGCTCCCGGTCGTGCCGAGCCCCGAGCTGATCGAGGAGCTGCGCGCCGCGCTCCCCGAGAAGCCCGCCGACCGCCGTCGCCGCCTCACGACCGAGTGGGGCTTCACCGACCTCGAGTTCCAGGACGTCGCCAACAGCGGCCTGCTGGTCGAGATCACCGAGACCGTCTCCGCGGGAGCCGCTCCGCAGGCCGCCCGCAAGTGGTGGACCGGCGAGATCGCACGCCTCGCGAACGCGGCGGGCGAGGACCCGGCCTCCCTGGTCACCCCGGCCCAGGTCGCCGAGCTCGCCGGTCTGATCGAGAGCGGCACGCTGACCGACCGCCTCGCCCGGGAGGTCCTCCAGGGCGTCATCGCCGGAGAGGGCACCCCGCAGGAGGTCGTCGACGCCCGCGGACTCGCGGTCGTCTCGGACGACGGAGCGCTCATCGACGCGATCGACGCGGCACTGGCCTCGCAGCCCGACGTGCTCGCGAAGATCCGCGACGGCAAGGTGCAGGCCGCCGGCGCCGTGATCGGCGCCGTGATGAAGGCCATGAAGGGGCAGGCCGACGCCGCCCGCGTCCGCGAGCTCGTCCTGGAGCGCGCGGCCGGCTGAGCCGGTGCGCGGGGAGGTGGGGTCATGAGCGGTGGAACCGGTGGCGCGCCCCTTCCCGCGCGGCTCGAGCTGCCGGCGGGAGCGCTCCTGCGACCGCTCGTCTCGAGCGACGCGGACCTCCTGCACGCGGTGATCGGCGAGCAGCGGCCGTGGCTCGCGGCTCTCCTCCGCGCGGACGATCCGGCCGCGCTTCCGTCGGCGTCCCTCGGCGACGACGTGCGCGGACTCCTCCGCCTCGAGGAGGAGTCGCGTGCGGGCAGAGCGCACGCGTTCCTGCTCGTCGGCCCCGACCGCACCGAGGCGCTGGGCGCTGTGAGCGTCCGACCCGGCGGCGGCGACTCCGCCGAGGCCTCCTGGTGGGTCGTCCCCGCCGTCCGCGGGTCGCGGCTCGAGGAGGAGCTCGACGCCTACGCGCGCCGCTGGCTCCAGCAGCACTGGCCCTTCGACACGGTCACCACGCCCGACAACCACCCCGACGACCCCGCCGCCCTGGCCGGTGCGAACATCGTCGCGCTCGTGCCCGCCGCTCCGGAGCGGACGGTCCTGCCCGAGCCCGACGAGGCCTCGGCGGCGCGCCTCTGGGCGGAGTACCGCTCCGCCCGTCCGGACGCCGAGGAGGAGCTCCCACCGGTGGAGTCCTTCGGCGACAGCACGGAGATGGCCGACGAGCTGCTGGGACTGGTCCGGCGCGGAGTGAAGACGGCCACCGCCTCGCTCGCCGAGGAGGGAGCGCCCGCGGCCGGCGACCACTGGATCGTGTGCGACGGCAAAGGAGCCGCGCGTGCGGTCCTGCTGATCGAGGAGGTGCGGATCGGCCCGCTCGACTCGGTCGACGACGCCTTCGCCTGGGCGGAGGGCGAGGGGGACCGCACCCGCGCCTCCTGGCTCGACGGGCACCGGCGCTACTTCTCCCGCGTCTCACCGGGCGGCATCGGCGACGTGGTCTTCGAGCGCTTCCGCGTGGTCTGGCCGGAGGCCGACGCCGAGCGAGCGGCCTCCTTCGCCCGCTCGGTGGGGGCGTCCCGGCCCGAGGAGCTCGACGGGACTCCCGCCCAGGACTAGGGGGTTTCCCGGATGTCCCGCTCAGGCGCCCTGCGCCAGAGTGGAGGCATGGCTACTCTCGTGCGCCCCCGTCGGGGCAGGATCATCGCCGGCGTCTGTGCCGGTCTCGCCCGCCGTTTCGGCTGGAGCCCCTTCGTGGTGCGTCTCCTGTTCGTGCTCTCCTGCCTCCTCCCGGGGCCGCAGATCATCGCCTACCTCGTGATGTGGGTGGTCATCCCGAAGCAGAAGTGACCGCGGCCTCCGCTCCGAGCAGCCTCTGAGAGAACGCTCAGCACCTGGAGCGGCGGGAGGCCTACGGTGGCGGTGTGCGTCCGTGGGGCGCCGAGGAGGAGATCATGGGATTCCTGGACCGACTGCTGGGCCGCGACGAGCAGCCCGAGAGCGCACGCCGCTCGACGTACGCGCCGCCGCAGGCCGCGGACCGCAGGCCCGAGTACGGCTCCCCGCCGGCGACGTCTCCGCGCAGCGACGATGAGCGGGCCATCGAGCGCTACCGGTACCTCCTCCGCACCGCACCGCCCGAGGCGATCGAGCAGGTGCACCGCGAGGCGTTCGAGCAGCTGACCCCGGAGCAGCGCCAGCAGGTCTTCCGTGAGCTCAGCGAGGGCGCCCCCGTCGGCGACGCGCCGAAGGACGACGACCCCCGCACGCTCGCCCAGTCCGCCACGCGGAGCGAGCTGCGCCAGCCCGGCTTCATGGAGCGGCGCTTCTCCGGCGGCGGAGGCGGCATGGGCTTCGGCGGCGTCCTCGCCTCCTCGATGCTCGGCACGATCGCCGGGTTCGCGATCGGCTCGGCCATCGCGGGCGCGTTCCTCCCCGACGCGGGAGGCGACTACGCCGGCGGTGACGGCGGGGGAGACGCCTCGGCCGACGGTGGTGCGGATGCGGGAGGGGCGGACGCCTCCGGCGCGGACGCCGGAGACGGCGGCGGCTGGGGCGACTCCGGCGGCGGCGACTTCGGAGGCGGAGGCGACTTCGGAGGCGGTGGCGACTTCGGAGGCGGCGACTTCGGCTTCTAGCCTCGATGCGGAGGGCCCCCGATCACGGACAGTGGTCGGGGGCCCTCCGCTCGTTCCGGGCTAGTCCTCGTCGGTGAGCATGGCCTTCACCTGTCGGCGGAGGACCTTGCCGATCATGCTGCGCGGCAGCTCGTCGACGACGGTGATCCGCTTGGGGACCTTGTAGGGGGTCAGCGCCTCCCGGACGGCCTTGCGGGCGGCCGCGACGTCGAGCTGCGCGCCCGGCTCCAGGACGACCGCCGCCGCCACGGACTCGCCGCTGCGCGGATCGGGCAGGCCGACCACCGCCACCTCCCTGATCTCGGGCAGGCGGAGCAGCACCTCCTCCACCTCGGACGGCGAGACGTTGAAGCCGCCCGTGATGACGAGCTCCTTGATCCGGTCGACGATGCGCACGAAGCCGTCCTCGTCGATCGTCGCGATGTCGCCGGTGCGGAACCAGCCGTCACCGGTGAAGGTCGCGGCCGTCTCGTCGGGCTTGCGGTGGTAGCCCCGGAACACCTGCGGACCGCGCACGACCAGCTCGCCCTGCTCGCCGGTCGCCACCTCCGTGTCGGGATCCTCGGGGTCGACGATCCGCACGTCGGTACCGGGCAGCGGGAGCCCGACCGTCCCGGCGCGTCGCGTCGGACCGACCGGGTTGGCCATCAGGACCGGAGAGGTCTCCGAGAGGCCGTAGCCCTCGACGAGCGTGCCTCCGGTCAGTGCCTCGAACGAGTCGACCAGCGCCGGGTCGAGCGGCATCGCACCCGAGATGGCGATCTCGATGCCGCGCAGGGAGACGCCCCGCTGCTGCGCGCTGCGCGCCAGGCGCTCCGCGATCGGCGGAACGGCCGGGAGGAAGGTGGCGGGGTGCTTCTCGACGACCTTCAGCACCAGCTCCGGGTCGAACTTCGGGAACAGCACCAGGCGCGCGCCCATGCTCATCGCGAAGGTGAGGCAGAGCGTCAGCCCGTAGGCGTGGAACATGGGGAGCACCGCGTAGACCACGCAGTCGCCGCGGCGGACCGTCGGCACCCAGGCGCGCGACTGGGCGGCGTTCGCCGTCAGGTTCGCGTGGGTCAGCTCGGCGCCCTTGGGTGTGCCGGTCGTGCCGCTCGTGTACTGGATGACCGCGAGGTCCTCCGCGACCGGGCGCGGGTGCGCCGGGTCGATCCGCCGGCGCAGCAGCGACTCCCACTCGATCGCACCGCGGGCCGGCCCGGTCAGCGCGGCGCGCGACTCCCGGGCCTTCTTCAGCGGCAGGCGGAGGGCTGCGCGCATCGAGGCGGGCATCGCGCGGGTGAGGTCGACGGCGACGACGGTCTCGACGCCGAGATCGGCCGGGAGGTCCTGCACCGTCGGCACGACGCGGTTCCAGGCGATCGCGACGCGGGCGCCGTGGTCCTCGAACTGGTGGCGCAGCTCGCGCGGGGTGTAGAGCGGGTTGTGCTCGACCACCACTGCGCCGAGCCGGAGGACGGCGTAGAACGCGACGACGTGCTGCGGGCAGTTCGGGAGGACGAGGGCGACCGGGTCGCCCGCGCGGACGCCCAGGCGGCGCAGGCCCTCGGCGGCCCGCTCCACCTCGTCGGCGAGCCGGGAGTAGCTGGTCGAACGTCCGAAGAACTCGAGCGCGACCTGGTGGGGATAGCGCTCGGCAGACTC
The DNA here is from genome assembly GCF_002931755.1 of Rathayibacter sp. AY2B3. Taxonomy (NCBI): domain Bacteria; kingdom Bacillati; phylum Actinomycetota; class Actinomycetes; order Micrococcales; family Microbacteriaceae; genus Rathayibacter; species Rathayibacter sp. AY2B3. Next base: position 17,840 of record NZ_PSUG01000002.1, read on the forward strand.
GGTGACGATGTCGACGAGCGAGCCGGTCGGGAGCTCGAGCTCCGTCGGCACGCCGGGCGCGTAGCTGCGGATCCAGGGGCGGGGCGGGTGGGTGCTCACCCGCCCCACTCTAGGAGGAGGTGCCGGGGCTCAGGCTCCCTGAGCCACCGCGTCCTCGATCGGGGTGGGACCGGAGACGATCTCCCACGTCTTCGCGATGGAGGTCGGCTGAGCCAGGGCGGCGATCACCGTGGCGGCGACGTCCGCTCGCGGGATGCTCCCCCTCTCGACGGAGGTGCCGAGCGTGATCGTGCCGGTGCCCTCGTCGTCCGTGAGTCCTCCCGGCCGCAGGATCGTGTAGTCGAGGCCGGAGTCGCGCAGGGCCGCGTCGGCGTCGCGCTTGGCCTCGACGTAGGCCTTCCAGCCCTCCTCGGTGTCCTCGGGGAGCGGCTCGTCCACTCCGATGGCGCTGACCTGGACGAAGTGCTGGACCCCGACGATCGCGGCGGCCTTCTGGCTGAGGACGGACGCCCCCAGGTCGACGGTGCGCTTGCGCTCCGGGCCCGAGTCGGGTCCGGCACCGGCGGTGAAGACCATGCCGTCGACGTGGCCGAGCGCCTCGGCGAAGGCCTCGGGCGTGGTGTCCTCGAGGTCGTGCACGAGCGGCTCGCCGCCCAGCCGGACGATGTCCTCGGCGTGATCGGGGTTGCGGATCACTCCGACCGACTCGTGGCCGGCGTCGTAGAGCAGGTGCAGGATCTGCTGCCCCACCTTGCCGTGGGCTCCGATGACGGCGATGCGTGTCATGGATGTTCCTCTCCTCGTCGGGGCGGGTCGCCCCGTGTTCGTGGTCACTCCCATCCTGCCGCGACGTCCCTGGACGCCCCAGGCCTTGACGGCGCTCGGGGGCCGGGCCGTCAGGCGGCCAGGCGGTCGTCCCGTCCGGTGATGGCGAGCAGGCGGCTCTGGAGGGAGGCGGCGTCGTCGACCGGCACGGGCGCGGCGTAGAGGCCGCTCGCGCGCAGGGTCTCCTCCTGGGGCGCGAACAGCTCCCAGACCGCTGCGACGAGCTCCTCGTCGAGCCGCTCGTCGCTGCCGGTGGCGCGGGCGAGGTCCCAGGTGTGGACGGTCACATCGGCCGTCTGCTCCTGCAGCAGCTCGACGGCGCTGACAGTGTCGCGCCCCAGCTGCACGGTCGCGGCCGGGTCGACGGTGCGGACCACGACGCGCAGGCGGTCGGTCACGCGGCGCCATTCGCTCCGCAGATCGGTGGCGACGGACTCGAGGCGCAGCGCCGACTCGTCTCCGCCGGAGAGGAGCGTGTGCGCGCGCTGCGCCTCGCGGACGACGTGCAGCACCAGGGCGCGCGTGTCCCACTCGGTGTCGGGCGTGGGGGCCGACCAGTCCTCGACGGCGCCCAGCCGGAGCTCGAAGGCGCGGTGGGCGCGGTCCTGCAGATCGAGCCAGCGGCTCATCTCGGAGCCGGCGCCGGTCTCGGTGGCGGTGGGGGAGTCGGGCTGCTCGTGCGTCATGGTCTCTCCGGAGCGTCGTGGTGCTCGGGTCAACCGCGAGTGGTCGGCGCTCATTCCCGGCCGGCCCGGGGTCGGTGGTCGAGCGGCCGATGTCGGTGGTGCGTGCGAGCATGGCAGGAATCGTGTGCGAGCAGGACGGAGCGGCGTGAGCAGGCAGGACGGCACGGCGTGAGCGAGCAGGACGGCACCGCATGAGCAAGCAGGACGGAAGCGGGCGCCAGGTCACGACGGAGCCCTTCGACGACCCTCGCGCGAGCATCATGCACATCGACATGGACGCGTTCTTCGCTTCCGTCGAGCTGCTCGACCGGCCGGATCTGCGGGGGAGGCCGGTCATCGTCGGCCACCACGGGGCGCGCTCGGTCGTCACGGCGGCGACCTACGAGGCGCGCCGCTACGGCGTCAACTCGGCGATGCCCATGGCGGTCGCCCTCCGCCGCTGCCCGCAGGCCGTGGTCCTCGAACCGCACATGGAGCGCTACCGCGAGGCCTCTCGCCGCGTGATGGCGATCTTCGACTCCTTCACGCCGCTGGTCGAGCGCCTGAGCATCGACGAGGCGTTCCTCGACGTCGCGGGGGCTCGCCGCATCTCCGGCTCCCCGTTCGCGATCGGCACCGAGATCCGCCGCCGGGTGCACGCCGAGCTCGGGCTGACGTGCTCGGTCGGGATCGCCAGCACCAAGTTCGTCGCCAAGCTCGCCTCCGGCCGCTCCAAGCCCGATGGCCTGCTGGTCGTCCCTGCCGACGGCGTCCGCGAGTTCCTCGATCCGCTGCCCGTGAGCGCGCTGTGGGGAGTCGGCGCGAGCACGGAGGAGGCGCTCGTCCGCCGCGGTCTGCGCACCGTCGCCGACGTCGCGACCACTCCGCTGCCGTCGCTGGTGTCCGCCCTCGGCGAGGCGACCGGGAGGCGCCTGCACGCCCTGGCGAACGGGGTGGACCCGCGGCCTGTCGACACCCGCCAGATCGAGAAGAGCGCCGGACACGAGATCACCTTCGCCGACGACGTGGCCGATCCGGAGCTCGTCCGCCGCGAGCTGCTGCGGCTCTGCGACAAGGTCGCCGTGCGCCTGCGCCGATCCGGAGTGCGCTGCCGCACCGTCGCGGTGAAGGTCCGCTTCGGCGACTTCAGCACCCTCACCCGCTCCCGCACGCTCGTCGAGGCGACGGACGTGGCCCGCGTCCTCTACGAGGCCTCCTCCGCGCTGCTCGACGCGGCCAACCCGATGCGGCGGCCCGTGCGGCTGATCGGCGTGCGCGGCGAGCAGCTCATCGAGGGCGACGACGTCGCGTTCTCCCTGTGGAGCGACTCCGACGACTGGCGCGACGCGGAGCTCGCGGTCGACGGAGTGGCCGCCCGCTTCGGCTCCGGAGCCGTGCGTCCCGCCTCGCTCCTGTCGCGGTCGGCTCCCGAGTCGGCCAAGGGGATCGACCTCAGCGACACGCTCGCTACGCGGAGCCGATCGTCAGACTGATCGGGCGGTGGTCCGAGCCGTTCGGCGGCAGGACCGCGACGGTCGCGGCGGTGACGCCGTCGGCGAGCGCGTGGTCGAGCGCGACGAGCGGCAGCAGCGACGGCCACGTCGCCGGGAAGCCGACTCCGCCCGTGCGGACGAGGCCCGCCTCCGCCAGTACCGGAGCGAAGAGGTGGTCGTCCGTCGGCGTGTTGAAATCGCCGATGACCAGCGTCCGCTCCGACTCGTCGTCGCGGAGAGCTGTGGCGAGGTTCGAGAGCATGGTGTCCCGCTCCTCGTGGTCGCCCGGCCGGAACGAGGCCAGGTGCACCACGAACAGGCGTGCGCTGCCGACCGGTGTGTCGACGTCGACGGCGAGCGCGCGCTCCCAGCCGAGACCGAGGTCGAGCGGCTCCTGCGCGGTCAGCTCGGTGCGGCTCCAGACGCCGACGGTGCTCGAGACGGACGAGTACGGGTACTCGTCGGCCAGCTCGGCGTCGACCGCGTCCACGGCGTCTCCGTCGAGCTCCTGCAGCGCTATCACGTCGGGGCCGCGGGCGGCGAGCGAGGCGGCGAGCTCACCCGCGTCGCCGCTCGTCTCGATGTTCTGGCTGACGACGGTGAAGGAGCCGGACCGCACGGCCGGCGCCGGCAGCGCGACCGGCAGCACCAGCACGCCGTAGACCATCGCCAGCACGGTGACCGCGGCCGCCGTCCTGCGCGATCGGAGGGCCGCCGCGGCCGCGATGAGGAGCAGCACGACCAGCCCCGTCCACGGGATCCCGACCTCGAGGACCGACAGCCAGCCGATCGGATCGGGCAGCGCGCGGTGGAAGGCGAGGAAGGCGGCGAGCACGAGGCTCGCGACCGCCACCACGGCCGAGCGCACGGGGCGGCGGCGGGTGCGGGCGGACATCCGTCGATCATGACAGCAGGTCCCCGGAGGTCCATGGACGAGTCCTGTGCGCCGCGGCGGGCCGCTTGTCGCCGCGGAGAGCCGCGGAGTACCGTCGCACCATGCCCAACATCGCAGTCTCCCTGGCCGACACCGTCACCACCGCGGGTACCGCGACCATCTACGGCGAGCCCGTCACCGTCGACGGCGTCTCGCTCGTCCCCGTCGCCCTCCGCTGGTTCGGCTTCGGCGGAGGCAGCGGCTCCGAGGACGGCCAGGAGGGCGGCGGCGGAGGCGGCGGCGCCACGGTCATCCCGATCGGCGCCTACATCAAGGACGACCTCGGCCTGCGGTTCCAGCCGAACGTGATCTCGGTCCTCGCCGTCGGCATCCCCTTCGTGTGGGTGACCGGCAAGGCCCTCGCGCGCATCATCCGCGCCCTCAAGAAGTAGTCGGAGCGGCCCCGCGTCAGCTGGCGCGCTGCTGGCGCGCGGGGTACCACTTCTTCTTCGTCCGGCCGAAGCCGACGATCAGCCGCTCGGCGTCGTCCGGCCGGCGGGGGTCGTAGATCACCGCGGCGGGCTCGCCGGCCATCCACGCGTCGCCGCGCCTCAGCGGATACTTCTGCGCGCGCTTCTCCACACCCTCCGCGGTCCGGTAGACGACCAGGAGCCTGCCCAGATCCCGCGCCGAATCGCGGTCGCCGCGCGACGGATCCGGCCCGACGACGCGCGCCGGCACCCGCGTGCCGTAGCTGAGCAGCTCGCGCCGGATCCGCGCACGGCGCTGCCAGAGCAGGGCCTGCAGCAGGACGATCAGCAGCACGGCCAGGACGACGACCACCGACCACGACATGACGTCTATGATTGCGGACGAACACGGGAGTCCGGTGCACCGGGCTGAGAGGAAGGCAGCAGCCTTCGACCGTCGAACCTGATCTGGGTCATGCCAGCGAAGGAACGTTTCGATCTCCTCTTACCAACCCGTGCCCTCCATTCGCTTCCACGAAAGGGCACGTCAGTGCAGAACACGAACGCGCAGAACACGAACGCGCAGAACACGAACGCGCGAAACACGAACGCGCGAAACACGAACGCGCGAAACACGAACGCGCGAAACACGAACGCGCGAAACACGAACGCGCAGAACCTCACCTCCTCCGGCCCGGCCCGGCGCGATCTGCGCTGGCGGGTCGTCGACATCGTGGTGGCGAGCGTCGTCGCCGTCGCGAGCGGGATCGTCTTCTGGGCGTGGGGCCTGGCGACGAACGTCCTCGGCCTCGCCTTCGAGTTCCTGCCCGGACTCGGCGGTCTCCTCGGCGGCGGCTGGCTCTTCGCCGGTGTCCTCGGCGGCCTGATCATCCGCAAGCCCGGAGCGGCGCTCTACACCGAGCTGGTCGCCGCGGCCGTGTCGGCTCTCATCGGCACCCAGTGGGGCTTCACCGTGCTGATCTCCGGACTCGTGCAGGGACTCGGCGCCGAGATCGTCCTGGCGCTCTTCCTCTACCGCAGCGGCCGTCCGCTCGTCGCGATGCTGGCCGGCGCCGGTGCCGGGCTGGCCCTCGCGATCAACGACCTGCTGTCGTACTACGCCGTCAACGACGCGCTGTTCAAGACCGTCTACGTCGCCTCCTCGATCGTCTCGGGCGCGCTCCTGGCCGGGCTGCTGTCCTGGTTCGCGGTGCGGGGGCTCGCAGCCTCGGGAGCGCTGGACCGCTTCGCCTCGGGGCGCGAGGGCCGGACGGTCGAGGGAGCCGGCGCGGGCGCTCGATGAGCGGCGCCTCCGTCCGGGCGCGGGGCTGGAGCTGGCGGCACGCGGGACGCTCCCGCGACGCCCTCACCGGTCTCGATCTCGCGCTGGAGCCGGGGGAGCGCGTGCTGCTCCTCGGCCCGTCCGGCGCGGGCAAGAGCACGCTGCTGCACGCCCTGGCCGGCGTCCTCGGCGGGGAGGAGGACGGCTCCGCGGCCGGCGAGCTCGAGATCGACGGAGCGGCGCCGCTCACCCGGCGCGGTGCAGCAGGGCTCGTGCTGCAGGATCCGGACACCCAGGCGGTCCTCGCGCGGGTCGGCGACGACGTCGCCTTCGCCTGCGAGAACCTCGGCGTGCCGCGCGAGGAGATACCCGGACGAGTGCGGGAGGCGCTCGGCGACGTCGGACTCGACGTGCCGCTGGACCACTCCACCTCGGCGCTCTCGGGCGGGCAGAAGCAGCGGCTCGCCCTGGCGGGTGTGCTCGCCATGCGTCCGCGGCTCCTGCTCCTCGACGAGCCCACCGCCAACCTCGATCCAGACGGCGTGCGCGAGGTGCGGGCGGCGGTCGAGCGCACGGCCGCCCGCACGGGAGCGACGCTGATCGTCGTCGAGCACCGGGTCGACGTCTGGGTCGGCCTCGTCGACCGGGTCGTGGTGCTCGGGCGGGACGGCGCGGTCGTCGCCGACGGCGCTCCGGCGGAGGTCCTCGATCGGGCGCACGACGTGCTCCGCGCCTCCGGCGTCTGGCTGCCGGGAGACGTCCCCGCCCGGCGCGCCGCGAGCGCGCTGCCGTCGCCCGCCGCCCTGAGCGCCCAGGGCCTCGCCATCGGCCGGCCCGTTCTCGGGCGCCGCCGCGCGAGCGTCGTGGCCTCCGGGCTCGACCTCGCCGTCGACACCGCGCGGGCCACGGCCGTGCTGGGACCCAACGGCGCGGGGAAATCGACCCTCGCGCTCACGCTGGCCGGCCTCCTGCCGCCGGTCGCGGGGCGGGTGACCGCCTCCGAATCGCTCCGCGCCGGTGCGGGCCCCGAGCCGATCCGCTGGACCTCGGCCCAGCTCGCCGGACGGATCGCGATGGTGTTCCAGGAGCCGGAGCACCAGTTCCTCACCGCCCGTGTCCGCGCCGAGCTCGCGCTGGGCGCCCGCGACGAGGCGGAGCGGCATCGGGCGGAGGAGCTCTTGGAGCGGCTCGGCCTCGCGCACCTCGCCGACGCCAACCCCTTCACCCTCTCCGGAGGCGAGAAGCGGCGACTGGCCGTCGCGTCCGCTCTCACCCGGTCACCGTCCGTGCTCGTCCTCGACGAGCCGACGTTCGGGCAGGACCGCCTGACCTGGGAGGTGCTCGTCGATCTCCTCGCCGAGCAGCGCGACGCAGGCACGGCGGTGCTCGCCGTCACCCATGACGAGGCGCTGGTCGCCGCCCTCGCCGACTCGGTCCTCACCCTCGGCGTCCGCGAGGCGGTGTCGGGATGACGCTCCTCGACTCCGTTCCCGCGCGCAGCCGGATCGCCCGCGCCAACCCGGTCGCCAAGCTCCTCGCCAGCCTGGTGATCGCGTTCGCGCTCCTGCTCACGGTGGATGCGGTCTCCGCGGCGACCGCGCTGGCGCTCGAGCTGCTGGTTCTGCCCTTCGCAGGGCTCCGCGCGGGAGAGCTCGTGCGGCGGACGGCTCCCGTCTGGATCGCGGCTCCGCTCGCCGGCTTCTCGACGGTCCTCTACGGGCGCGACAGCGGCGCCGTCTACGCGGAGTTCCTCATCGTCTCGGTCACGGAGGGATCGGTCGCCCTCGGGCTGGCCATCGCGCTGCGCGTCCTGGCGATCGGCCTGCCGAGCGTGGTCCTGATCGCCACCACCGACCCGACCGACCTCGCGGACGGCCTCGCGCAGATCCTGCGCCTGCCCTCGCGCTTCGTTCTCGGCGCTCTCGCCGGCATGCGGCTCGTCGGCCTGCTCGTCGACGACTGGCGCACCCTGTCGATGGCCCGCCGGGCCCGAGGGGTCGCCGACGGTCGCGGGCCCGTCGAGGCGCTCCGCAGCCTCGCGGCCCGCACGTTCTCGCTGCTCGTGCTGGCCATCCGCCGGGGGAGCAGACTCGCGACGGCGATGGAGGCGAAGGGCTTCGGCTCCGGCATCCCGCGCACCTGGGCGCGGCAGTCGCGCCTCGGATCCGGCGATGTCCTGCTGCTCGCGGGCGGGGTGCTCATCGCGGCCGTCGCCGTGACCGCCTCCGTCGTCACCGGCTCCTGGAGCTTCGTCCTGCATGGCTGAGCGGATCCCGCCGCTCACGGATCGGACGGCGCGCGACCTCGCCCGCTCCGTGATCGCCCGGCGCCGGCGGACGGTGCTGCTGGACGGACCGAGCGGCTCCGGCAAGTCGACGTTCGCGCGCGCGCTGGTCGAGCAGCTCCGTCTCGTGCCGGCGGCACCGTCCGTCGTGCTCGTGCGGATGGACGACCTCTACCCCGGCTGGACGGGCCTGGACCGGGCGTCGCGGGAGACGGCCGCGACGCTCGTCCGCCCCCACGGTCTCGGCCTCGCAGCGCACTGGCGGCCCTGGAACTGGGCCGCGGAGACGACGGCCGGGTGCCGCGTCGTCCGCGAGACGCTTCTGGTGCTGGAGGGCTGCGGGTCGGCCGGCGCCGCCGCGCGCCGTCACGCCGATCTGGTGGTCTGGCTCGAAGCCGACGACGACGTGCGGCGGACGCGTGCGCTCGACCGCGACGGCGAGCTCTTCGCTCCGCACTGGGACGCGTGGGACCGCGACTTCCGCTCCTACTGCGCTCGGGAGCAGCCCCGGGACCACGCCGACCTCGTGCTGGACACGGGCGGCGCGGGAGCGGTGCGCGGCTGAGGGGTCCCCTCCCAGCGCGGCGACGCGCGGAGGCCGGTGGGAGGCTCTCCTTCGGCGGCGATCAGGCCCAGCCGAGCTCGTGCAGCCGATCGTCGTCGATGCCGTAGAAGTGCGCGATCTCGTGGACGAGCGTGACGTGGATCTCGTCGCGCAGCGCGTCCAGATCGTCGCACGCGGCGAGGTGCGGCTCGCGGAACAGCACGATGCGGTCGGGCATCTCGCCGAAGCCGTAGCGCTCGCGCTCGGTGAGGGCGACGCCGTCGTAGTAGCCGAGCAGATCCAGAGTCCCGTCCTCGGGCCGGTCCTCCACGACGAACACGACGTTGTCGAGCCCGTCGACCATGTCGTCCGGGAGCGCGTCGAGCTCGGAGACGACCAGGGCTTCGAAGGCGTTCTCGTCCAGCTCGAGCATCCGGGACCTCTCTGCGTCGGCGATCGCTGCCGTTCGCCGGATGTGCGAAGAGGCCCGGAGTCGGAACTCCGGGCCTCTTCCGCTGCATGCACAGCCACTGGGGTGAGTAACGGGGCTCGAACCCGCGACCTCCTAGACCACAACCAGGCGCTCTGCCAACTGAGCTATACCCACCAGGAGCGTGTTCCGACGGGGCGACCCGCCGAAGCAACTGTACGAGAGTACTACATCCGCGAGGCGAACTCGTCCACGACGGCGGCCGACACGGCCTGCACCTCGGCGGTGCTCGGCCCCGGCTGCTCCACGAACACGGCCCGGCGGTAGTACTGCAGCTCGCGGATGCTCTCGAGGATGTCGGCGAGGGCGCGGTGGCCGCCGTGCTTCTGGGGCGCGTTGAAGTAGATGCGCGGGAACCAGCGGCGTGCCAGCTCCTTGATCGTGCTGACGTCGACGTTGCGGTAGTGCAGGTGGCCGTCGAGGCGCGGCATGAACTTCGCGAGGAAGGCGCGGTCGGTGCCGATCGAGTTGCCGGCGAGGGGGGCCTGCTGCTCCGCCGGGACGTGCTTGAGCACGTACTCGAGCACCTCGTACTCGGCCTCCGCGACGCTGACGCCGGAGGGGATCTCGACCAGCAGGCCGGAGGTCTCGTGCATCGACCGGACGAAGTCGCCCATGTTCTCGAGCGCCGTCGCGTCGGGCCGGATGACGAGGGAGAGCCCCTCGTCGAGCGGGTTCAGCTCGAAGTCGGTGACGACGACGGCGATCTCGACGAGCTCGTCGACGGAGAGGTCGAGCCCCGTCATCTCGCAGTCGATCCAGACAAGACGGTCGGGGGCGCTACTCATGCGGGGCAGTCTATCGGCGGCCGCCGACACCCGGTCCGGCCGCCCCGCTCCTCCTACACTGGATCCTCGTGATCACGCTCGCCTGCTGCCTCCTGATCGTCAACGCCGTGTGGAACGCGATCGTCTGGCCGCCCTTCCTCCGCCGCGTCCGCAAGGACCCGCGGGCGCGGGACGCGGACGGCCGCGCCACGACCTTCCTCCGCGTGCACACCGTCCTCATCGGCGTCTCGCTCGCCCTCGCCGTCGTCTCCCTGGTCGTGGGAGTGCTGGGACTCGTCCGGGGCGCCTAGACCCCGGCGGGCGCGGCCCCCGCGCTTCGGTATCGTGGTCGGAGTCCGCCCCCGTAGCTCAGCGGATAGAGCAGGAGCCTTCTAATCTCTTGGTCGCAGGTTCGATTCCTGCCGGGGGCACCATCGGATCGGGAGCGCGCCGGTCGCCGTCCCGGGTCCTCTTCCGCGATGGCCCGTCGATCATCGACGACGCGTCGCACTCGTCTTCGGGCCGCGCCTCGGGCGGCAGCGGGCTCCTTCGAGGAGTGACGCCCGGCACCCACGGGGTTTTCCTCCGCTCCGGTGCCCCTCGGACGAGGACTCGCGGTCGCTGCACCAATAACACACCGGCAAATCGGAGGCAACACCGGCGTGTTTCCCACCCGATGTCGTTTGAGTGTCAGTCAGGCACCTAGTCTTGGGGTGTCCGGAATTACAACGACGTAACGAACGGAGGTACGACCATGCTGCTCCTCGCCATCCTCGGTGGAATCGCCGTCGCGTGGACGATCGTCGCGGCGCCACTCGCCGTACTGGTCGGCCGAGTCGCCCGTGCACGTGATGCACACAGCTAGTCAGTACACGCACCGCCCGCACCACGGAGAAGGCCCCGATCGCACTCGCGATCGGGGCCTTCTCTCGTCCGCCGGGGCGGCTCAGACCGACGTGTGCTCCTCGCGGCGGTCGTCGTCCGAGGCGGGACGTTCGAACCGGGTCTCGTCGGCTCGCACCACGGCGTCGTCGTCGGCTTCCGCCGGTACGACCGGACGGTCCCCGTTCTCCTGCGCAGAGGGGATCGCGTCGGGCTCCGCGTCCGAGGACTGCGGCTGCTCCGGGGACGGAGCCGAGCGCTGCGGGTCGACGGGCGGCAGCTCCTCGACAGGGCGCTCGCGCGAGGGCACCTCCAGGCGGTCGACGTCGGCGAGCAGGCGGCGGGTCTCCTCCTGCGAGGCGTCCCCGGCCGACGCGGGGAGGACGATCGTGGGCGTCTGCGGGGCTGCGCCGGACGCGGAGCCCGCACCGACGACGACCGGCGCGACGGCGGTCGGCGGAGCGGCCGCGGGAGCGGTGCGCTCCGGCGCGGACTCGCCGGCGCTCGCGACCCGATCGGACGACGGTGCGGACTCGGCGGAGCGGTCGCGACCGGTCTCCGAGAAGCGCCAGCGCTCGAGGTCGGCGAGGAAGGCCTTCCGGGCGCGTCCGGGCTTGTCCCGCCACTGCACGAGACGGTCGCGGAACTCGCCCACGCTGGCCTGCGTCTGGTAGCCGCCGGTGCTCGACGTGTGCTTCAGCTCGGCGAGCTCGTGAGCAGCCCAGTTGGCCGCGACTCCGGAGCCCTTGACGGGCAGGAGGCGCAGGTGGGTCTCGGCCTGCGCGGACGCGCGGTCGCTGAGGACGCGCTCCGGGCTGCTGAGGACGTTCCACGCGGAGGCGTCGACCGCGGCGTCGACGAGCGTGGCGATGACCGCGTTCTTCCGCTCGTGGTCCTGCTGGCGGATCAGTCGCGCGATCGACGCGCGGAAGACGGAGCCGATCACGATCGCTCCGACCACCACGGCCAGCAGGACCACAGCGGCCGTGAAGACCGCCTGGTGCCCGTCGCTCGTGCGGATCCAGGACATGAACTCGTTCCACCACTGCATGGGGCGAACGCTATCCGGGGCGGTCGCCGCGGCCCGGTCGGCACGCCGCCGACCGGGCGGATCGGCGCGTCAGGCGACGCGGAAGACCTCGATCGCGTCGTCGACGCTCCAGAACTCGCCGAGCTCGGCGCCGGCGGGCATGCCCGCTCTCAGCAGCCGGGCGCGGTACCGCTCGCCGAGCGGATCCTCGACCAGCTCGATGTGACCGACGACGGCGCCCGAGCCGGTGCTCACGCGCCACAGCCGGGCGTTGACCCGGGTGAGCGTCGGCGGGGTGCGGGTGGCGTGCAGCGTGGACAGGGACATCGGTTCCTCCTGCTCGAGTCTCGGAGCACCCACCGGCCGAGTGCTGTCGCAGACTACGGCGGACCACCGACATCCCCGCCGGCGCGTCAGCGCAGGGTCGTGCCGTGCACCGCGAACTCCTCGATCGCGTCGGTCTCCTCCTGCGAGAGGGGGCCGGCGTCCAGCGCGGCGACGTTCTGCTCGAGCTGCGCGACGCTCGACGCGCCGATGATGGCGCTCGTGACGGTGGGCACCCGGAGCACCCAGCTCAGGGCGAGCTGGGCCAGCGACTGGCCGCGCTGCTGCGCGATCGCGTTCAGGCCGCGGGCCCGCGTCAGGTACGCCTCGTCGATCCGGTCGGAGGAGAGGAAGCGCGACGTCGCCGCTCGGGACCCCTCCGGCACGGTGCCGTCGAGGTAGCGGTCGGTCAGGAGCCCCTGCGCCAGCGGCGAGAAGACGATGCAGCCGGTGCCGAGCTCGTCGAGCACCGGGAAGAGGCCGTCCTCGGGTCCGCGGTCGAAGAGCGAGTAGCGGGGCTGGTGAAGGAGGAGCGGGACTCCGCTGCCCGCCAGAGCCGCCTGCGCGGCCCGGGTCTGCTCGGGCGAGTAGTTGGAGATGCCGGCGTAGAGCGCCTTGCCCGACTCCACCGCCGAGACGAGAGCGCCCATCGTCTCCTCGATCGGAGTCTCCGGGTCCGGCCGGTGCGAGTAGAAGACGTCGACGTAGTCGACGCCGATCCGCTGCAGGCTCTGGTCGAGCGAGGAGAGCAGGTACTTGCGCGAGCCGCCGTCCCCGTACGGGCCGGGCCACATGTCGTATCCGGCCTTGGACGAGATGACGATCTCGTCGCGGTACGGGCGGAGGTCCTCCGCGAGGATGCGGCCGAAGGCCGTCTCGGCGGCACCGTACGGCGGTCCGTAGTTGTTCGCGAGGTCGAAGTGGGTGACGCCCAGGTCGAACGCGCGGCGGAGGATCGCGCGCTGCGTGTCGAGGGAGCGGTCGGATCCGAAGTTGTGCCAGAGGCCCAGCGACAGGGCGGGCAGCAGCAGACCGCTCCGTCCGGTGCGTCGGTAGTCCATGCGGTCGTAGCGGGCGGCGGCGGCGTCGTAGCTCACGCCGCGACTCTATTGCAGGGGGAGGATCCGCGGAATGCAGGGGGCGGGGAGCGTGTTGGACCGACTGACGCCTCCGGCACCCCGGACGCGTCGACGCGACAGGAAGTGAGTCACACGCAATGCGCACATTCGTACTCGCCGGAGGATGCTTCTGGTGTCTGGACGCCGTCTACCGCGTCCTCGACGGCGTGACCGACGTCGTCTCCGGCTACACCGGCGGCCGCACGACCGAGCCCGACTACGAGGACGTCTGCTCCGGGCGCACCGGTCACGCCGAGGCCGTCGCCGTCACGTTCGACCCGGACGTCATCCCCGAGCAGGTGATCCTCGACGTCTTCTTCACCCTGCACGACTCGCGTCAGCTGAACCGCCAGGGCAACGACGTCGGCACGCAGTACCGCTCGGCGATGTTCTACTCCTCCGACGAGGAGAAGGAGCTGTTCGAGTCGGCGCGCGACCGCGCGTCCGAGTGGTGGGACGGACCGATCGTCACCGAGATCTCGCCGCTGGGCGTCTACTACCCGGCCGAGGACTACCACCAGGACTTCTTCGCGAAGAACCCGGGCCAGGGCTACTGCATGGCGGTCGCGCTGCCCAAGGTGAACAAGATCCGCACGTCCTACTCGAGGTACATCACCGCGTCGTGACGTTCCTCCACAGGGGACGATCCGCTCGTCCTCTCCTCAGAAGGGCCCGCCTCCACCTCGGAGACGGGCCCTTCGTCGCGACACTGGCCCTGCGGCGCCCGAGCGGTACCAGCCCCCTCCGCCCGGGCGCCGTCCCCGTCGCAGCCGTGGCGGGGCAGGAGTAGAGAGGACACGACCATGACCGACACCCTGACCGTCATCGGGACCATCGGCACCGAGCCCCGGAGCATCGACACCTCGAGCGGGACCGCGATGACCAGCTTCCGGCTCGCTTCGACGCAGCGGCGCTACGACCGCTCGGAGCAGCGCTGGGTCGACGTCTCGACCAACTGGTACACCGTCACCGCCTTCAACGGCCTGGCCGGCAACGCGCTGTCCTCCCTCTCGCGCGGCGACCGGATCCTCGTCACCGGGCGGCTCGGGGTGAGGGCCTGGGAGGCGGGAGGCAAGACCGGCACCGACGTGGTCCTCACCGCCGAGGGCATCGGGCACGACCTCGCCTGGGGGACCAGCAGCTTCACGAAGACCGTCGGGCGCGCCTCCGCTCCCGCCCCCGCCGCCGAGCCGGCGTGGAGCGAGGAGGCGCCGCGCGAGGGCGCCCCGGCGGCGGACTGGGGAGCGGCGGGCCACGACCGCGGCGATGCGGCACCCGAGCCGCCGGTGGCGGTGGGCGTCGGCGGAGGCGCTCCCGGTCTCTCGGTAGGATCCGGGGAGACCCCGTTCTGATCCGGGGGACCGGAGCGAGAGCCGTCCCGGTCGGGAGGAGCCGGGCGTGACACGGAACCGAGCGGCCCGCATCGCGCTCGCGCTCGGCGGTCTCGCCGTCTGCCTCGCCGGCTGCACGTCGCCGTCGGCGCCGGACCCCGTGGTCTCCTCCTCCGCGGCCGAGGCGCCGGCACCCGTGGAGTCCACCGCACCCGTCGCCTTCGTGCCGGGCGGGACGACCGAGCAGAACCTCCCGGTCTTCGAGCAGACCCTCCGAGCTGCGGCCGAGCCCGATCCGGAGGTGAGCGGCTCGAGCGTCGTCGACGCGCTCGTGGCAGCGGGGTTCTCCCGCGAGTCGATGCAGCTGACGGCCGACGAGACCTCGGTCGGGCTCGACGCGGACTCGGTGCAGGTCTCCGTCAAGCTCGGCGAGTCGTGCCTCATCGGCCAGTACGGCCCGAAGAGCGGCGGGGTGCGGGCGGTGATCGCGGCACCGATCGCGACCGGCGCGTGCCTGGTCGGCCGGACCGTCCCGATCGAGGGCTGACGCGCCGGCGTCGATCGGCAACGGTTCGACCCCGCGCCCCGGTCGGGGACGGAAAGGGCGAAAGGATCCTCGACACCGTCCCCCTCCCTCGGTCGCGAAGGGGTCGAGGCGCCGTCCGCCATGCCCGGAGGACCACGTCGACCGGTGCGGATCCGAGCATCGACGCCCACTCTCATGACGGGGCGGCCGGCGGGGGAGGCGGTCGGCGCCGTCCCGCCCTTCCCTCAAGGCTGCTCCGCACGGTTAGGCTGCCCTGACCGACACGTGTGCCCCAGCGCGGGCACAGGGTCGGACGTGCCGACGGGAGCGCTCGGCACGAGGACCACGACGAGGGGGAACTCGCCATGACCACATCCCGACCGCAGACGACGACGCGAGCGAGGTGGATGCGCACCGCCCTCGCGGTAGCGAGCACGGCAGCCGTCGTCCTCGGAGTGACGACAGGAGCCGGAGCGGCCGCCGCCGCGGAGAGCCGGATGGTCGCTCTGACGAGCCCCTACAACTGGTCGACCACCGAGACGTTCTCGGCCGCCCAGATCAGTCCCGTCGCGGGCGACGTCACCGGGCTCGACGTCACGCTGTCCGACTCCGCTCGGCCGACGGGTTCCTACCCGGCGTTCACGACCTACAACTGGGCGATCGGGGACTACGACCTGGTCGGCTCGGCGAACCTCGCATCCGGGAGCCGCAGCTTCCGCATCGACCTGAAGCAGCCCCTCGCCTCGTTCGGCGGCGGGACCGTCGCTCTGCAGATCACCGCGCAGAAGCAGCCGATCAAGAACCCCCGGGAGCCGATCGGCCAGCCGGTCGACAGCGGTTACGAGCTGACCACGTCGGCCACCCTCTCCGTCGCCGGAGCCTCCGGCAGCGGCGGCGTCGGCGGGGTCGACCTCAGCGGGACCGCGCAGACGCTCCAGCGCAGCGCCGCGTACTTCGCGTACAGCAACGCCGCCGAGGTGCCGGAGGTCAAGGGCGGCGACACCGTCGTCCTCGAGTCCAACCAGCCCGGCTTCTACGACCTGCAGGGACTCGCCGCGTACGTCGGATCCAGCAGGACCGAGCGGATCCCCGCCCAGGTGACCGCGGACAACGACCAGTCCAAGGTCACCGTGACGATCCCCTCCAGCGCCTACGACGCCTACAAGGACCGCGCGAGCAGCCTGCTCCAGGTCACCGGCGTCAGCAACGGCAGGGTGCAGCAGCCCCGCGGAGCGACCATCACATCGGACGCCGCGGTCCGCGTCACCGGAAGCGGACCCACCACCCCGCCCGTCACCCCGACGCCCACGGCCACCGCGACCACCCCGCCGGTGACGCCCGCGCCGACCACCACTCCGACGGCTCCGCCCGCCGGCTCGCCGGTCGTCTCGCGCATCTCGGGCTCCGACCGTCAGGGCACCGCGGTCGAGGTGTCCAAGCGCACCTTCCCGGCGAACGTCCCCGTCGTCTACGTCGCCACCGGGCAGAACTTCCCGGACGCGCTCAGCGCCGGACCCGCCGCGGCCACGGCGGGCGGGCCGCTGCTCCTGGTCGACCGCGACTCGATGAGCCAGGTCGTCCGCACCGAGCTGACGCGCCTCAAGCCCGCGAAGATCGTCGTCGTCGGCTCCGAGCTCAGCGTCGGCAGCCAGGTCTACAGCGACCTGGCCGGGTACGCGACCAACAGGAACATCACGCGCCTCGGCGGAGTCGACCGCTACGACACGTCGAAGAAGATCCTGCAGTACGCCTTCCCCGCCGGCTCCTCGAGGGCCTGGCTGGCGACGGGCGAGAAGTTCCCCGATGCTCTGAGCGCCAGCGCCGCGGCCGGCGCGAAGGACGCTCCGGTGGTGCTGACCAACGGCACCGGCTCCACGGTGGACCCCCTCACCCAGCAGATCATCAGCGGCCTCAAGATCAGGACGCTGACCATCGCGGGATCCTCGCTCTCGGTCAGCGACGGCATCGAGCGCTCGATCACGGGCCCGTCGATCACCCGCATCGGCGGGACCGACCGGTACGACACCTCGGAGAAGCTGAACAAGGCGGCCTTCACCTCGGCGGAGACCGTCTACCTCGCGACCGGTGAGAAGTTCCCCGACGCCCTGGCCGGCGCCACGGCGGCGGGCTTCACCGGGAGCCCGCTCTTCGCGGTCCAGCCCACCTGCGTGCCCCGGGCGGTCCTCGCCGACATCTCCGCGTCCAAGGCGACTCAGGTGATCCTGCTCGGCAGCACCGACACGCTGTCCGAGGCGGTGGAGCGCCTGACGCCCTGCAGCTGATCCGCACCGTCGGCCGCTGACGAGATCCGCCCTCCCCACCGGCTCCGGCCGGAGCGGAGGGCGGATCTCGTCAGCGGCGGTCCCTCCGACGCGGACCGGCGAGTTCCCGTTATCCTCGTCTGGTGCGGACGGTCCCGCGGCCCGCGCACCGCGTCGGCCGGGGCCCGGCGTCCCGCCCCGGTCCGAGCCTGCGTCAGCGCCTCCGCGCGGAGCAGGGGACCGGCGGGCGAGGCGACTCCGCGCAGACCGACGGACTTGAGGACTGGGTATGGCTGAATACATCTACTCGATGGTGCGCGCGCGGAAGGCGGTCGGTGACAAGCTGATCCTGGACGACGTGACCATGTCGTTCCTTCCGGGAGCGAAGATCGGCGTGGTCGGGCCCAACGGCGCCGGCAAGTCGACGATCCTGAAGATCATGGCGGGGCTGGACACGCCGAGCAACGGCGAGGCGCGGCTGAGCCCGGGCTACACCGTCGGCATCCTGATGCAGGAGCCCGAGCTCGACGAGACCAAGACGGTGCTCGAGAACGTCCAGGAGGGCGTGGGCGAGATCAAGGGCAAGATCGACCGCTTCAACGAGATCTCGCTCGCGATGGCCGACCCGGACGCGGACTTCGACAGCCTCCTCGCCGAGATGGGCACCCTGCAGGAGGCGATCGACGCCGCCGACGCCTGGGACCTGGACTCGCAGCTCGAGCAGGCGATGGACGCCCTGCGGACCCCGCCGGGGGACTCCCTCGTCACCAACCTCTCGGGTGGCGAGAAGCGCCGCG
The DNA here is from genome assembly GCF_002931755.1 of Rathayibacter sp. AY2B3. Lineage (NCBI taxonomy): Bacteria > Bacillati > Actinomycetota > Actinomycetes > Micrococcales > Microbacteriaceae > Rathayibacter > Rathayibacter sp. AY2B3. Next base: position 35,803 of record NZ_PSUG01000002.1, read on the forward strand.
TGGCGCTCACCAAGCTCCTCCTGCAGAAGCCCGACCTGCTGCTGCTCGACGAGCCCACCAACCACCTCGACGCCGAGAGCGTGCTCTGGCTCGAGCAGTTCCTCTCGAAGTACCCCGGCGCCGTGCTCGCCGTCACCCACGACCGGTACTTCCTCGACAACGTCGCGGAGTGGATCGCCGAGGTCGACCGCGGCCACCTCTACCCCTACGAGGGCAACTACTCGACGTACCTCGAGAAGAAGAGCGCCCGCCTGGAGGTCCAGGGCAAGAAGGACGCCAAGCTCGCCAAGCGCCTCACCACCGAGCTCGACTGGGTGCGCAGCAACGCCAAGGGCCGCCAGGCCAAGTCGAAGGCGCGCCTGGCGCGCTACGAGGAGATGGCAGCGGAGGCCGAGAAGACGCGCGTGCTCGACTTCGAGGAGATCGTCATCCCCGTCGGCCCCCGCCTGGGCTCCCAGGTCATCGACGCGAAGAAGCTGCACAAGCAGTTCGGCGAGCGCGTCCTGATCGACGACCTGAGCTTCACCCTGCCCCGCAACGGCATCGTCGGCGTCATCGGCCCGAACGGCGTCGGCAAGACCACGCTCTTCAAGACGATCGTCGGCTTCGAGCCGCTGGACTCCGGCGACCTCAGGATCGGCGAGACGGTCGACATCTCGTACGTCGACCAGAGCCGCGGCGGCATCGACCCGCAGAAGAACCTGTGGGAGCTCGTCTCCGACGGGCACGACTACATCACCGTCGGGAAGACCGAGATCCCCTCCCGCGCCTACGTCTCGCAGTTCGGCTTCAAGGGCCCGGACCAGCAGAAGAAGGCCGGCGTCCTCTCCGGCGGCGAGCGGAACCGCCTCAACCTCGCGCTGACGCTCAAGCAGGGCGGCAATCTGCTCCTGCTCGACGAGCCCACCAACGACCTCGACGTCGAGACCCTGGGCAGCCTCGAGAACGCGCTCCTCGAATTCCCGGGCTGCGCCGTGGTCATCACGCACGACCGGTGGTTCCTCGACCGGATCGCGACCCACATCCTCGCCTACGAGGGCACCGAGGAGGATCCGGCCAACTGGTACTGGTTCGAGGGCAACTTCGAAGCCTACGAGGAGAACAAGATCGAGCGCCTCGGCCCGGACGCGGCGAAGCCGCACCGCTCCGCCTACCGCAAGCTCACCCGCGACTGATGCGCCTTCACGTCGCCATCCCGCTGCGCTGGTCGGACTTCGACGCCTACGCGCACGTGAACAACGCCGAGATGCTGCGCCTGCTCGAGGAGGCGCGCATCCAGGCGTTCTGGAAACCGGACTCGCCGCAGCCCGGCGGGATGGCGACGGCGGTCCTCGACGCCCGGCCGGGCGCCGAGTCGATCAGCCTCATCGCCCGGCAGGAGATCGAGTACCTCGCGCCCATCCCGTACATGCGCGCGCCGATCGACGTGGAGCTGTGGATCGGGCGGATCGGCGGCGCGAGCCTCGAGGTCTGCTACGAGCTCTACTCGCCCGCCGGCGTCGTCCCGCGGGTGCTCTTCACGAAGGCGGCCACCACTCTGGTACTGGTCACCGCCGCGACGGGCAGGCCCCAGCGCATCCCCGAGGAGCTCCGCGAGGCGTGGGGCCCCTACGTCGAGGAGCCCATCACCTTCTCGAAGCGGGGCTGAGCTCAGCCCAGGGGGACGCGGACCATGCCCTCCTGGGCGACGCTCGCCACGAGCACGCCCTCCTGGGTGTAGATCCGCCCGAGCGAGAGTCCGCGTCCGCCGGACGCGCTCGGCGCCTCCTGCACGTAGAGGAGCCACTGGTCCACGCGCGCGGGGCGGTGCCACCACATCGCGTGGTCGAGGCTCGCGATCCGCAGGCCGGGCGTCGTCCAGGCCGCGCCGTGCCGGCGGAGCGTGGATTCGAGGATCGTGTAGTCGCTCGCGTAGGCGAGGGCGGCGCGGTGCAGCATCGGATCGTCCGGCAGCGGTCCGAGCGAGCGCATCCACACGCTCTGGTGCGCGACCCGCTCGGGGTCGGCCCGGAGGTAGACCGGCTGCTCGACGTGCCGCACGTCGAAGGGGCGCTGAGTGGCCCAGAAGCTGCCGACCGGGTGGTCGACGCCCGCGAGGATCTCGGCGGTGCTCGGCAGCGACTCCGGGTCGGGGATCCCCTCCGGCATCGACGCCTGGTGGTCGAGGCCCTCGTCCTCGGTCTGGAACGAGGCGATCATCGAGAGGATGGGGCGGCCGTTCTGGTAGGCCTGCGTCCGCCGCGTGCAGAAGGAGCGGCCGTCGTGGATCCGGTCGACCGAGAACGTGATCGGCAGGGAGACGTCCCCGGGGCGGAGGAAGTACCCGTGCATCGAGTGCACGGAGCGCCCCTCGACGGTGCGACCGGCTGCGATGAGCGACTGCGCGAGGACCTGGCCGCCGAAGACCCGCCCCTCGGGCATCCACTGCGAGGGACCCGTCGAGATGTCCTCGCTGGTGCGGGCGCCGGTGTCCGTCAGGTCGAGCGCGGTGAGGAACGAGGACAGGGGATCGGGCACGGTACCTCCGGGGTGTCGGTCGGTGGGGCGAACGGCCTCGGGTAAGTTTATCGACGCGATGAGTTCGTCCTTCTCCCTGGCGGATCCGCCGAGCCTGTCGGATCTGCGCGTCTTCCTCGGCCGTTCGGCTCGGGTCGAGGACGGTGCGGTCCGGCTCCTCGCCGACGACCACGTGCTGGCCGCCTACACCCCGATCCTCCAGCCCCGCGGTCTGCTGGACCGCTCCGCGACCGTGCTGGGCCTGCGCGTCTTCGCGCTCGACGAGCCCGCCGGCTTCGACCGGGTCGTGCCGATCCGAGCGCTGTCGGACCGTCTCGCCCGGCTGCAGTGGGAGCCGGGCGGAGCGGACGGCAAGCCGGTCGTGCTGCCCGACGGCGACGACGCGACGGCGGGGCCCTGGGCGGGTGTCTCCCCGCCTCGCGGCGGCTGGGCCCGGCGGGAGCCCGTGGACCCCGGCTTCCTGGAGCGTGTGGCGCGCGAGGGGATCGACGAGATCGCGGCGGCCGTCGGCTCCGAGACGGGCGAGCAGATCGTCGGACGCGTGCGCTCGAGCGTCTGGGGCCGACCGCTCGTCGGCCTCGAGGACGTCCCCGCGGGAGCGGCGTTCGCCCTCTTCGCGCTCGGGTTCCTCGGCGCCGACGACCCCGTGGCCCTGCTCGAGAGCGGCGCCTGGCGCCGGCTCACCTCGCGCCGCGGGCACGTGCTGGTCCGCACCCCGGGCTGAGCGGCTACTCCTCGAAGGTGTTCACCATCGCGTGGGCGGCGCGCTCCAGGTAGTCCCAGAGCAGGGCGTCATCGGCCGGAGCGAGCTCGAGATCGTCGACGGCGGTCCGCATGTGCTGGAGCCAGTGGTCGCGGGCTTCGGGGTTGATCCGGAAGGGCTGGTGCCGCATCCTCAGGCGCGGGTGCCCGCGCTCCTCGCTGTACGTGCCCGGTCCGCCCCAGTACTGCTCGAGGAAGCCGGTGAGGCGCTGGATCGCGCCCTCGAGGTCGTGGTCGGGGTACATCGGCCAGAGCACCTCGTCCTCGCGGACGCCCTTGTAGAACCGACGGACGAGTCGCTCGAACGTCGGCCGACCGCCGAGGTGCTCCCAGAAGCTGCGCAGCGGAGGAGTTCCGCCGATCTGCAGGCCGCTCACGAGCGCGGTCCCGTCGGACCGGAGGTGCCGCCGCCGTCCTGAGGTGGCGTTCCGCTCCCGCGCCGCAGCGCCCGGGGGAGCCGCACGGGCTTGCCGTGCTCGGTGCTGATCGTGGGGGAGGGCGTGGTCCGCGGCGGCTTGGCGCCTCCGACGCTGGTCGCTCCCTCGAAGCCCTCGAGGACGACGGTGGCCAGCGAGGGGAGCTTCACGTCGAGCGCGTCGAGCGACCTCTTCAGGCGCAGGCGCAGCTCGCGGGCGACGTCGTCCTTCGCGGTGGTGCGGGTCTTGACCACGACCCGGATGACCAGGGCGTCGTCGGCGATGGACTCCAGGCCCCAGAGCTCCGGCTTGTCGATGATCCGGGCCCGCCAGCGGCTGCTCGCCGCCAGCTCGTTCGCGGTGGCGAGGACCGTGGACTGCACCTGCTCGAGATCCGTCTCGTAGGGCACGGCCAGGTCGACGATGACGCGCGACCAGCCCTGCGACATGTTCCCGACCCGGACGATCTCGCCGTTCCGGACGAACCAGAGGGTCCCGTTGACGTCGCGGATCTGCGTCACACGGACGCCGACCGACTCGACCACGCCCGTCGCCTGCCCCGTGTCGACGACGTCGCCGACCCCGAGCTGGTCCTCCGCGACCATGAACAGTCCGTTCAGGACGTCCTTCACGATGTTCTGAGCGCCGAAGCCCAGGCCCGCGCCGAGGGCGGCGGTCAGCAGGGCGAAGGAGCCGATGAGGTCCTTGTCGATGGTCGTCACGATCATCACCAGGGCGATCACGACGATCAGGATCGAGCTCAGGTTGTTGAGGATCGACCCGAGCGTGCGCGTGCGCTGCACGACCCGCACGGCCGCGAGCGGCGACGCGGCGATCGACTGGGTGTCCTCGACCCGCTGGCGGCGCTTCACTCCCGACACGATCTGGTCGACGACGCGGCCGATCATGAAGTGGGCGATGACGCGCACCAGCAGCGCGCCCAGCACGATCCCGAGGATCGCGACCACCTTCCAGAAAGGCTCGGACTCGAAGAAGGAGACGGTGGCGGCGACAGGGTCCGGGGTGGAGGTCTGAAGAAGCAGCATGACCGCTCCAGGCTACGGGACGCCTCCCTCCGAGTCGGGTGCACGGGCCCCGAGCGCGTATAGATTCGAAGCGGGTCCGCTCGGACCCGGACACCGCCCTGGGAAGGACGCCCGATGCTCCACTCCACCCGGACTCCCGCCGAGAAGCGCCGCCTCTTCCGCGAGCGCCTCGCCTCGGGCGAGCTGCTGCAGCTGCCCGGCGCGTTCACTCCGCTCTCCGCGCGCCTCATCGAGGCGAAGGGCTTCGACGGGATCTACGTCTCGGGCGCCGTGCTCTCGGCCGAGCTGGGGCTCCCGGACATCGGGCTCACCACGCTCAGCGAGGTGGCCGGCCGCTCGCAGCAGATCGCGCGCCTGACCGACCTCCCGGTCCTCGTCGACGCGGACACCGGCTTCGGCGAGCCGCTGAACGTCGCGCGCACGGTGCAGATGCTCGAGGACGCCGGAGTGGCGGGGCTGCACATCGAGGACCAGGTGAACCCCAAGCGCTGCGGGCACCTGGACGGCAAGGCCGTCGTCGACGAGGCGACGTCGGTGCGGAGGATCGCGGCGGCCGTCGACGCGCGCCGCGACTCCGATCTGGTGATCATGGCCCGCACCGACATCCGCGCCCTCGACGGCCTGCCTGCCGCGATCGACCGCGCCAAGCGCCTCGTCGACGCCGGAGCCGACGCGGTGTTCCCCGAGGCGATGCGCGACCTGTCCGAGTTCGAGGCCGTGCGCGCCGCGATCGACGTGCCGATCCTCGCCAACATGACCGAGTTCGGCAAGAGCGAGCTGTTCACCGCGCAGCAGCTCGCCGACGTCGGCGTGAACGTCGTGATCCACCCGGTCTCGCTGCTCCGGATCGCGATGGGGGCCGCGATGCGGGCGCTAGACGCCCTCAAGGCCGAGGGGTCGCTCCGCTCGGAGGTCCCGGGCATGCAGACGCGCGCCGAGCTCTACGAGCTCCTCGACTACGCGTCCTACAGCCGCTTCGACGAGAGCGTCTTCGACTTCTCGCTCGCCGACCACTACGGCGCCTGAGCGCGCCGACCCGCACGAACCGGCGGCGCCCCCCGGCGCCGCCGCCCGCCTCTCGCGAAGGAGCGAAGGATGAGCACGACCGATCAGGACATCCGCAAGGGACTCGTGGGGGTCGTCGTCGACACGACGGCCGTCTCGAAGGTCGACCCGGCGTCGAACTCACTGCTCTACCGCGGCTACCCCGTGCAGGAGCTCGCGGCGGGGACCTCGTTCGAGGACGTGGCCTGGCTGCTCTGGCACGGCGAGCTCCCGACTGCGGAGGAGGCGGCCGGGCTGGCGGCCGTGGAGCGGTCCCACCGCGGCCTGGCCCCCGAGGTGCGCACCGTGATCGACCTGCTGCCGCTGTCGGCGCATCCGATGGACGTGGTGCGGACGGCGGTGAGCGTCCTGGGCGCCCTCGACGAGGATGCGGACGCCGACGCTCCCGAGGCCGTGCTGGAGCGCTCCGTGCGGCTCTGGGCGGCGCTGCCCGCGATCGTCGCCTACGCCCAGCGCCGCCTGCGCGGTCTCGAGCCGATCGAGCCGCGCGACGACCTCGACTACTCCGAGAACTTCCTGTGGACGACCTTCGGCGAGGTGCCGGAGCCGGTCGTCGTCGACGCGTTCCGCGTCTCCCTAGTGCTCTACGCCGAGCACTCCTTCAACGCCTCGACCTTCACGGCCCGCGTCGTGACGTCGACGCTGTCGGACGTCTACTCCGCGGTGACCGCCGCCGTGGGAGCGCTCAAGGGCCCGCTCCACGGCGGGGCGAACGAGGCCGTGCTGCACGTGCTCGACGAGGTCGGGACCGGACCGGAGGCGGACCGGCGGTCCCGCGAGTGGCTCGCCGAGGCTCTCGGGCAGCGCCGGAAGGTCATGGGGTTCGGCCACCGGGTCTACAAGTCCGGCGACTCGCGGGTGCCGACCATGGACGCCGCTCTCCGGCGGCTCGCCGAGCACGAGGGGGCCGGCGAGCTCATGGAGCTCTACGACGCTCTGGCCGAGGCGATGGCCGAGCGGACGGGGATCCTGCCGAACCTCGACTACCCGTCCGGCCCCGCCTATCGGCTGATGGGGTTCGACACCGAGATCTTCACGCCGCTGTTCGTCGCGGCGCGCGTGGTGGGCTGGACCGCCCACGTGATCGAGCAGCGGGGCTCGAACGCGCTCATCCGGCCGCTGTCCGCCTACGACGGGCCGGAGCGCCGCTCTGTCCCGCAGCGCTAGGCGCCGGAGGCGCGGCGAGCGCCGTCCGGTCCCGCAGCGCCGAGCGCCGGGGGACCGGACCGCTCCGGGTCAGCCCCGGGCGTCCCGCTCCTGGGCGCGGAGCGCACGCTCCACGCCGGCCAGGTTCTCGATCACGAGACGGCGCAGCGCCGGGATCTCCGGGTTCGCGTCGAGCCACGCGCGGGTGGCGTCGACGATCTCCCGCGAGGGCGTGGCGGCCGGGTAGAAGCCGACGACCAGGTACTCGGCGATCTTGTAGCTCTTCGACTCCCAGAGGGAGCGGAGGGCGTCGAAGTAGACCGGCACCATCGCGTCGAGCAGATGCGGGTCGGCGGCGCGCTGGAAGCCCAGGCCCGTCGAGCGGACGATCGTGTTCGGCGCCGAGTCGTCGGCCGTGACCGAGTCCCAGGCCGCGCGCTTCGCCTCCGCGGTCGGCAGCGCGGCACGGGCGTGCGCGGCCGACTGCTGGCCGGTCGCCGTGTTGTCCGAGGCGAGCGCCGCGTCGATGTCGCCCGCGTCGGCCCGCCCGCCGGCGACCAGAGCGATCAGCAGCTCCCAGCCGAGGTCGGTGTCGATGTCGAGGCCGTCGAGCGCGGTCGAGCCGTCGAGCAGCGCCTGCACGGCCTCGAGGTGCGCCGGGGTCGACGCGATCGCGGCGAAGAACTTGACGAACTGGAACTGCGCGTCGCTGCCCGGCTCGGCGCTCTGCGCGAGCGTCCACAGCTGATCGCCCGCCTCCTCGACGACCTCGGCCCGGTACTCCGGAGCGACGTACTGGGTGGCGGTGGCGACGAGCTGGTTGAGAACCGTCCGGAGGGTCGTGGACTCGGTCTCGGTGGCGATGTTGCCCAGGACGAGGCGGACGAAGTCGCGCGGCGCCGACTCGGCGTCCCGGGTCGAGTCCCAGACCGAGCCCCAGACCAGCGAGCGGGCCAGCGGGCTCTCGATGCTCGCGAGGTGCTCGACGGCCACGGCGAGCGAGGCCTCGTCGAGGCGGACCTTCGCATAGGCGAGGTCGTCGTCGTTGAGCAGCACGAGCGCCGGACGGGTGCGGCCGATCAGCTCGGGCACCTCGGTGCGCTCCCCGTCGACGTCCAGCTCGAGGCGGTCGACGCGGACGAGGCGCTCGCCCTCGAAGTCGTACAGGCCGATCGCGAGGCGATGCGGGCGGATCGTCGGGTACTCCTCGACCGCGCTCTGCAGGATCGCGAACGACGCGATGGATCCGCTCTCGTCGACCGCGATCTCCGGGCGGAGCGTGTTCACGCCCGCCGTCTCGAGCCACTGCGCCGACCACTCGGTGAGGTCGCGCCCACTGGTGGCCTCGAGCTCGACCAGCAGATCGCGCAGCTCCGTGTTCGAGAACGCGTGCTTGACGAAGTACTCGTGGACGCCCGCGAGGAACTCCTTCTCGCCGACCCACGCGACGAGCTGCTTGAGGACCGACGCGCCCTTCGCGTAGGTGATGCCGTCGAAGTTGACCTGGACGTCCTCGAGGTCGGTGATGGTCGCGACGATCGGGTGGGTCGAGGGCAGCTGGTCCTGGCGGTAGGCCCAGCTCTTCTCCATCGCGGCGAAGGTGGTCCACGCCTCGGTCCACTCCGTCGCCTCCGCGGTGGCGAGGGTGGAGGCGTACTCGGCGAACGACTCGTTGAGCCAGAGGTCGTTCCACCACTTCATCGTGACCAGGTCGCCGAACCACATGTGGGCGAGCTCGTGGAGGATCGTGACGACCCGGCGCTCCTTGATCGCGTCCGTCACCTTCGAGCGGAACACGTAGGTCTCGGTGAAGGTCACCGCTCCCGCGTTCTCCATCGCGCCCGCGTTGAACTCGGGGACGAACAGCTGGTCGTACTTCGCGAACGGGTACGGGACGCCGAACTTCTCCTCGTAGAAGGCGAAGCCCTGCTTCGTCTTCTCGAACACGTAGTCGGCGTCGAGGAAGGGCGCGAGCGAGGCCCGGGCGAAGACCCCCAGCGGGATGGTGCGGCCGTCGGAGGAGACGAGCGAGTCGGTCTCCACCACGTAGGGGCCGGCCACGACGGCCGTGATGTAGGAGGAGATGCGCGGGGTCGGCTCGAAGCTCCAGGTCGCGATCCCCTCGCCCGCCGGGACCGGCTCGGGAGTGGGCTGGTTCGACACGACCCGCCACTGCGCGGGCGCGGTGACGGTGAAGCGGAACTCGGCCTTGAGGTCCGGCTGCTCGAACACCGCGAAGACGCGGCGGGAGTCGGGCACCTCGAACTGCGAGTAGAGGTACACCTCGCCGTCGACCGGGTCGACGAAGCGGTGCAGGCCCTCGCCGGTGTTGGTGTAGAGCGCGTCGGCGACGACGGTGAGCTCGTTGTCCGCGGCCAGGGACTCAAGGCGGATGCGGACGCCGTCGGCGACGTCGGCCGGGTCGAGCTCCGCGCCGTTGAGGGTGACGGAGTGGACGGTGCCCGTGACGGCGTCGATGAAGCTCGAGGCGCCCTCGGTGGCGGAGAAGCGCACGGTGGTCGTGCTGAGGAAGGTCTCGGCGCCACGGGTCAGGTCGAGGGCGATGTCGTAGTCGTGGACCCGGATCAGCGAGGCGCGCTCCTGCGCTTCGCTCCGGGTGAGGTTGTCTCCTGGCACGGGGGTGCTCCATCCGTTCGTCTCGGGCGCTGCCGCGGGCGCCGGGGTGGGGGCGCCGCCGATCCACCCTAGGGCTGCCGGGACCCGCCGTGGAGTCTCCGTGAGGTCGATCCTGCGGAGCCGCCGGGGAGCGCGGACGCGGCCGCGGCGAGCGGCGTACCGTGTCCCCATGACCTCTGTGGACTTCTGGTTCGACCCCTCCTGCCCGTGGGCCTGGATGACCTCGCGATTCGTGGACGAGGTGACCCCCGCCCGCGACCTCGACGTGCAGTGGCACATCATGAGCCTCGCCGTCCTGAACGAGGACAAGGACGTGGACGACTCGTACCGCGCCTTCCTCCCGCGCGCGCTGCGCTACACGCGCCTGGTCGCCGCCGTCGCCGAGCGCGAGGGCCGCGAGCACGTGAAGCCGCTCTACGACGCTCTCGGAACCCGGATCCATCCGGGCGGCCGCACGGACACCGACGCGGTGATCGCCGAGTCGCTCGCCGAGCTCGGGCTGCCCGCGGAGCTCGCCGCGTACGCCGACTCGGACGAGTACGACGAGCCGATGCGCGCCTCCCACTTCGACGGGATCGAGCGGGTCGGCCAGGACGTCGGCACCCCGGTCATCGCGATCGGCGACGTCGCCTTCTTCGGCCCCGTCATCTCGCCGATCCCGAGGGGGGAGCAGGCGCTGACGCTCTGGGACGGCATCGTCGCGGCCGCCTCCTTCGACGGCTTCTTCGAGCTCAAGCGCTCGCGGACCCGCGACCCGCGGTTCGACTGAGCCGACCCGCGGTACTCTGGCTCCCGGCCCGGTCACCGCGGGCCCCAAACGGCTCTTCCGGAGGAGTTCTCTCGTGCGCATCCACATCGCCACGGACCACGCAGGGCTGGACTTCAGCCGTCACCTGATCGAGCACCTCGGCGCCGCCGGTCACGAGGTGATCGACCACGGCCCCACGTCGTACGACCCGCTGGACGACTACCCGTCCTTCTGCATCAACGCCGCCGCCGCGGTCGTGCGCGATCAGGAGGCGGGGGTCGAGGCCCTCGGCGTCGTCTTCGGCGGCTCGGGCAACGGCGAGCAGATCGCGGCGAACAAGGTCGCGGGCGTGCGCGCGGCCCTCGTCTGGAACCTGAGCACCGCCGTGCTGGCCCGCCAGCACAACGACGCGAACGTCATCTCGATCGGGGCGCGCCAGCACTCCGTCGAGGAGGCCACCGGCTTCATCGACGCGTTCGTCGCCGAGCCCTTCACCTTCGAGGAGCGCCACGTGCGCCGCATCGCGCAGCTCGCCGAGTACGAGGCCACCGGCGACATCGCCGGCCGGGTAGTCGACTCCGCCGCGAAGGAGCGCTGAGTGCCCGAGGGGCACTCCGTCCACCGGATCGCCCTGCAGTTCGAGCGCGACGTCGTCGGGCACCGCGTCTCGACCAGCAGCCCCCAGGGCCGCTTCGCCGAGGGGGCCGCGCTCCTCGACGGGCGCGAGGTCCTCGAGTCCACGGCCGTCGGCAAGCACCTGCTGCTGCGCTTCGAGGGCGACCTGACGCTGCACGTCCACCTCGGCCTCTACGGCGCGTGGGACTTCCTCGGGCACGTCTCGCCGCTGTTCCCGGACGGCAAGGCCGGCAGCAGCATCGGGGCTCCGCGCCGCCGCCGCGCCGTGCGCCTCTCCGAGACGGTGCACGAGACCGACTCCGACCTCGACGAGTTCCCCCCGCCGCCCGTGGGCGCGGTGCGCGTGCGCATCATGACGGAGGAGACCGTCGCCGACCTGCGCGGTCCCACCGCGTGCGAGGTGATGGACCCCGCCCAGGTGGAGGCCCTCCTCGCCCGCCTCGGTCCGGATCCGGCCGACGACGACTCCGACGAGGCGCGCGACCGCTTCGTGAACCGGCTCCGCAGGACGGCGACGCCGGTCGGACTGGTGCTGATGGACCAGTCCGTCGTCAGCGGGATCGGCAACATCTACCGGGCGGAGCTGCTCTACCGCGCCGGCCTCGACCCGCACACTCCCGGCAAGCAGGTGCCGCTGGAGCTCGCGCAGGAGCTGTGGCGCGACTGGGCGGACCTGCTCGAGGACGGCATCCGGACCGGGATGATGATCACCCGCCGCGGCCTCACGAAGACGGAGCGCTCGAGAGCCGTCCGCAGCCGGGCCGAGCGCAACTACGTCTACAAGCGCGAGGGCCTGCCCTGCCGCGTCTGCGGCACGAACGTGCTGCTCGAGGAGATCGGCGCGCGCAAGCTCTACTGGTGCCCGGTGTGCCAGTCGTGAGCGCCGGTGGAGGGGCACTGCCCCTGTCCCGCGCTCCGCGACCGGTCCCCGCCGCGCTCCGCGAGGCCGCCCGATGACCGGCGGTCTCCTGCTGCGGGGCGCCCGCCTCCTCGGCTCGTCCCGACCCGGTGCCGTCCTCCTGCGCGACGGCCGCGTGGAAGCGGTCGGACCGGACGCTGCCGCCGCCCCGGGCGACGAGGTGCGCGACCTCGACGGGCGCTGGGTGCTCCCCGGCCTCTGGGACGAGCACGTCCACTTCTCGCAGTGGGCGATGACGGCCCCGCGCCTGGACGTCTCATCGGAGGACTCGGCCCGGGGAACAGCGGACGCGGTCCGACGTCGCCTGGCGGAGGAGCCCGGCACCGGCACGCTGATCGGCTTCGGCTTCCGGGACGGGCTCTGGCCGGAGCCGCCGACGACCGCGCTCCTGGACGACGTGTCTTCCGAGCGGCCTGTCGTGCTGATCAGCGGCGACCTGCACTGCGCCTGGCTGAACTCCGCGGCGTACCGTCGGTACGCCGTCGCTCCCGAGCCCGAGCTGCTGCGCGAGGACGCCTGCTTCGAGCTCGTCACCGCACTCGGCGCCCTCGGCGACGACGAACTCGACGCGCTCGCGGACGCGGCGGCCCGGCGTGCGGCGGCTCGCGGAGTGGTCGGCGTCGTCGACCTCGAGATGCGCTGGAACGCGGGGGACTGGCCCCGGCGCGTCGCCCGCGGGACGCGCTCCCTCCGCGTCGACACCGGCGTCTACCGCGACCACCTCGAGCGCGCCCTCGCGGAGGGACTGCGCACGGGGGACGAGCTCGACGGCGGCGCCGGACTGCTGCGGATGGGCCCGCTCAAGGTCCTGATCGACGGCTCCCTCAACACGAGGACCGCCTACTGCACCCACCCCTACGCCGATCACGACGGCTACGGCGTGCTCACCGTGGAGCCGGCCGAGCTCGACGAGCTGCTCGCCCGCGCGGCCGCGGGCGGCATCCGCTCCACGGTGCACGCGATCGGCGACGCCGCGGCGACGCTGGCCCTGGATGCCCTCGGCCGGGTCGGCGGGGGCCGGATCGAGCACGCTCAGCTGCTCGCGGAGACCGACCTTCCGCGGTTCGCCGCGCTCGGCGTGGAGGCCGGAGTGCAGCCCGCGCACGCGCTCGACGACCGCGAGGTGGCGGAGCGGTACTGGCCGGGACGGACCGGCCGGGCGTTCCCGCTGCGCTCGCTGCTCGACTCCGGGGCCCGCGTGGTGCTCGGCTCGGACGCTCCGGTCGCTCCGCTCGACCCGTGGGTCGCGATCTCGGCCGCGGTCTCGCGGGCGCTGCCGGGCGACGAGCCCTGGCACCCGGAGCAGCGGGTGAGCGTCGAGGAGGCGATCGCGGCCTCGACCCGGGTGCGGCGGCTCGCGCCCGCGGCCGGCGATCCCGCCGATCTCGTGGTGGTCGACCGCGATCCGCTCGCCGCCGACGCGGGAGCCCTCCGATCCATGCCGGTCGCCGCGACCCTCCTGGCGGGCCGCTTCACGCACGGCGGCTGACCCGCGCCCGACGCGACTCCGGCTGCTCCGGATCGCGCGGACGGGCCCGGGAACGACGACGGCCCGCGGGATCCGAGGATCCGCGGGCCGGTCGAGGCGTGGTGCTCAGCTCTCGCTGACGTGGGCGAAGAGGAACCAGCGGTCCTTCTCGAGGCCGCGGCCGATCTCGATCGCGACGTCCTGGCTGCTCGCGTCGATCTCGGCGAGCTCCGCGATCGCCGTGTTGACGGTCGCGATGGCGGTGTCCATCTGGCGGATGATCTCGACGATCGCGTTCTCGGAGCGCTGGAAGCCGGGGGTGAGGGGCTCGGACCGCGTCGCCGAGGCGACGGTCTGGATGCGGGCGTCGACCGGGAGGCCGAGGGCGACGACGCGCTCCGCGGCGAGGTCGGCCCACTCGATGGCGCGGCCGACGATCGCGTCGAGCAGCTCGTGGACGCCGATGAAGTTGGCATCGCGGACGTGCCAGTGCGCCTGCTTGCCGTTGACGGCGAGCGCGGTCATCTCGACGACGACGGGGCTGAGGAACTGGGCGACTCCGGATGCGACATCCGGGTTCGACGAGGTGAGCGACGTGACGGACGTGGTGGACATCGTCTGGTCCTTTCGAGAGGGGGTGACTGATCGTCAACAGTACGCAGATCCCTCGGCGCCGCAAGGAAGCGCAGGCTCGGCTCAGTCGGGCGAAGGACAGGCTCACCTCGGTCGTGGAGGGGTGTCACGGGGGCTTCCCCCCGGGCGCCCGGAGCCGTGCCGCCGGTACGCTCGACCGGGTCGCGGCGGCGGCGGGAGCGGACGGGAGGCGCGGATGAGTGGAGCATCGACGGCCCTCGGCGAGGCTGCGCGCGCCTACCTCCGGCTGTGGCGCGGACTGCCCCGGGAGGTGCTCGCACTGGTCGCCGCGATCCCGGTCGCCCTGCTCGGCGCCTTCTGCGCCGGTGTCGCGCTGGCCGTCGCGCTCGGGCTCGTCGGAGTCCTGATCGGCCTGGTGTTCCTGCCCGCCGCCCTCTACACGGCGCGCTTCTTCTCGCGGGCCGCCGTCGGCCTCGACCTGCTGGCCGGACGGCCCGCCGTCCCCCGGCCGCAGTGGCGGCGACCGCCCTCCTCCGTCACCCCGTCGACCTTCGCCCTCTACGGTCCGGTGATCGACGGGCACTACTGGCTCGCTCTCCTGCACACGCTCGTCGTGGCTCCGGTGCTCGCGCTGCTGTCCGGACTGCTCCTCGCGCTGTGGACCTGGGCGGGCCTGGGCACGGTGGCGGCCGCGCTCACGGGAGCCCCCGGTCCGGCCCGCCTGCTGGCCGAGAACGGAGCCGCTCTGCTGGGCGCCCCGCAGCCGCCGGCGGGACTGGTCGCCGCGGCGACGGTCGCCACGACCGTCCTCTTCGTCTCGACCCTGCCGTTCGCCACCCGCGGCCTCTCCCTCCTGCACTGGCTGGTCGACCGCCTCCTGCTCGGCCCGTGGGAGTCGGAGGCGCTCCAGCGCGAGGTCGCCGAGCTGAGCGCCTCCCGCGGTGCGGCCGTCGCTGCCGAGGACCGCGCGTTGCGTCGGCTCGAGCGCGACATCCACGACGGCCCGCAGCAGCGCCTGATCCGGGTCCAGATGGATCTGGCCTCGGCCCGCAACCGGCTCGCCGCCGACCCGGAGTCCGCCGCGCGGCTGGTCGACGAGGCTCGCGAGCACGTGCGCGCCGCACTGGACGAGCTGCGCGCCCTCTCCCGCGGAGTGGCGCCGCCGATCCTGCAGGACCGGGGCTTCGAGGCGGCGGTTCACTCGCTCGCCGAGCTCAGCCCGGTGCCGGTCGAGGTGCTCACCGAGAACCCCGTGGCGGACGTCCCGCCCGAGGTCGAGCGCAGCGTCTACTTCGTCGTCGCCGAGCTGCTCGCCAACGCCTCCAAGCACTCCCGCGCCCGTTCGGTGCGGGTGCATCTCGACACCCGCGACTCCGGCACTCCGGGGGAGCGCTGGCTCGACGCCTGGGTGGTCGACGACGGAGTCGGCGGAGCGGCGCCTGTCGCCGGTCACGGCCTCGAAGGGGTCGGCGGGCGCGTCCGGGGCCTGCGCGGGATCCTGAGCGTGGAGTCGCCGGTCGGTGGACCGACCACGGTCGGGGTGCACGTCCCGTACCGCCCGGCCGTCCTATCCTGAGGGCGTGCCCGTGATCCGCGTCGCCATCGCCGAGGACTCGGTCCTCCTGCGCGAGGGCCTGGTCCGCCTCTTCGAGGACGCGGGGTTCGCCTCCGTCGGCGCCTTCGGGGACGCGGACGCCCTGCTCGCCGATCTGGCGCGGGACCCGGCCGCGGTCGACGTCGCCGTGCTCGACGTCCGGATGCCGCCGACCTTCCGCGACGAGGGCGTCCGCGCGGCGCTGGAGATCCGCCGCCGCTACCCGGGCGTGTCGGTCCTGCTGCTCAGCCAGTACGTCGAGGTCACCTACGCACAGGAGCTGCTCGGCTCCGGCGACGGCGGACTCGGCTACCTCTTGAAGGACCGGGTCGCCTCCGTGGAGGAGCTGCGCGACGCCGTCGAGCGCGTCGCGGCGGGCGGGACCGTCCTCGACCCCCAGGTCGTCGCCTCGCTCCTGCAGCGCAACCGCGACCCGCTCGCCTCGCTGACCCCGCGGGAGCGGGAGGTGCTGGAGCAGATGGCCCAGGGGCGCACGAACGCGGGCATCGCCTCCGCTCTCTTCGTCGGCGTGGGGGCCGTGGAGAAGAACGTGACCGCGATCTTCCAGAAGCTCGGGCTCGAGGACTCGGGCTCCGACCACCGGCGGGTGCTGGCCGTCCTCGCCTTCCTGCGCGCCGGGCGCTGACCACCGGAGAAGAGGAGAACCCGATGCCGTCGAGTCCTGCAGAGGGCGCCCGCGTCCTCGCCCTGACCGGGGGACGCTCCCCGGAGATCGCGGACAGCGCCTGGGTCGCTCCGGGGGCCACCGTGATCGGGTCCGTGCGCCTGGGGGAGCGGGCGAGCGTCTGGTACGGCGCCGTCCTGCGCGCCGAGCACGCGCGGATCGAGCTCGGCGCCGGCAGCAACCTCCAGGACGGCGTCGTCGTCCACGTCGACGCCGACTACGACGCCGTCATCGGCGCCGGCGTCTCGGTCGGGCACAACGCCGTGCTGCACGGCTGCACCCTCGAAGACGACGTGCTGGTCGGCATGAGCGCGACCGTCCTGAACGGGGCCGTCATCGGCACCGGCTCGCTGATCGCCGCGGGCGCCGTCGTCCTCGAGGGGACGGTCGTCCCGCCGGGCTCGCTGGTGGCGGGTGTGCCCGGACGGGTGCGGCGGGAGCTGACGGAGCAGGAGCGCGAGGGCATCCGCCGCAACGCCGCCTCGTACCTCGCCCTGACGGAGGAGCACCGCGGCGCGGTCGGCTGAGCACGCCCGGGACCGCCCCGGAACGACGAAGAGCCCCGGACATCCGGGGCTCTTCGAGAGGAGAGGGGCTGACGAGAATCGAACTCGCATCATCTGTTTGGAAGACAGAGGCTTTACCACTAAGCTACAGCCCCGGATCGGCGGCCTGACGACTGCGAACCGGTGCGACCGGGTCTCTCGACCGGGCACCAGGACAGCGTAGTACATCGCGCGAGCACCGTGGACACCCGGTCGGCCGCCGCCGCGCGGTTCCGGCCGCCGCTGCCGCGGTGCAGTACACTTGCGAAGGCCATTTCGGCGTGTCGCGCAAGCGCACGTGCGGGGACGGCTCGACGAGAGTCTCACGCACGGTGCCCAGGCCCGCGCATCCGGGGCGTAGCTCAGCTTGGCTAGAGCGCCCGCTTTGGGAGCGGGAGGTCGCAGGTTCGAATCCTGTCGCCCCGACCACGAGTACTCATCGTGACGACATCGACCCGTGACGACCGTCATCCGGCGCCGACACCAACCAGCACAGGAGATCCCCTCACGTGAAGACCACGGTAGAACAGCTGAGCCCGACCCGCGTGAAGCTCGCGATTTCGGTCACCCCGGACGAGCTCGGCCCCAGCATCACGCACGCCTACGGCCACATCGCCGAGCAGATCAACGTCCCCGGCTTCCGCAAGGGCAAGGTCCCGCCCGCCATCGTCGACCAGCGCGTCGGCAAGGCCGCGGTGCTCGAGCACGCGGTCAACGAGGGCCTCGACGGCTTCTACCGCGAGGCCGTCCGCGAGACCGAGGTGCGCCCCCTGGGCCGCCCGCAGGCGGACATCGTCGCCTGGCCGAGCGACAAGGACTTCACCGGCGACCTCGAGCTCGCCATCGAGGTCGACGTGCGCCCCGAGATCACCGTCCCGGACTACGACGGCATCGAGCTCACCGTCGAGGCGGCCGAGGTCACCGACGCCGACGTCGACGCCGAGCTGGACAAGCTCCGCAGCCGCTTCGGCACCCTGGTCACCGTGGACCGCCCGGCGAAGACCGGTGACTTCGCGCAGATCGATCTGGTCGCCTCCATCGACGGCGTCGAGGTCGACACCGCCAACGCCATCTCCTACGAGCTCGGCTCGGGCGAGCTGATCGAGGGCATCGACGAGGCGCTCGACTCCCTCACCGCGGGCGAGAGCACCACGTTCACCGCTCCGCTGCTCGGCGGCGACCACGCCGGCGAGCAGGCCGAGATCGCCGTCGCGCTCACCGCCGTCAAGGAGCGCGAGCTCCCCGAGGCCGACGACGACTTCGCGCAGATCGCCAGCGAGTTCGACACCATCGCCGAGCTGCGCGAGTCGCTCAAGGAGCAGGCCGCTCAGCAGAAGACCTTTGGCCAGGGCGGCGAGGCCCGCGAGAAGCTCGTCGAGGCGCTGCTCGCCCTCGTCGAGGTCCCCGTGCCCGCCGGGCTCGTCGAGGACGAGGTGCACCGCCACCTCGAGGGCGAGAACCGCCTCGAGGACGACGAGCACCGCGCCGAGGTCAAGGAGGCCAGCGAGAAGACCTTCAAGACCCAGATCCTCCTCGACCACGTCGTCGAGCAGGAGAAGGTCCAGGTCAGCCAGGACGAGCTCACGCAGTACCTCATCCAGGGTGCGGCGCAGTACGGCATGGAGCCGAACGAGTTCATCAAGATCCTGTCCGAGAACAATCAGATCGGCCAGATGGTCGGCGAGGTCGCCCGCAACAAGGCGCTCGCGATCGTCCTGGGCAAGGCGAAGGTCACCGACACCGAGGGCAACGCTGTCGACCTGACCGCGTTCACCGCGGTCCCCGGCGACGACGAGGCCGTCGAGGCCTCCGACGAGGCCGTCGCCTCGGACGAGACCGAGGTCGCGGAGGAGGCCCAGGCCGCCGCCGACGCCGAGGTCCCCGCCGAGGAGCCCGCCGCCGAGGAGGAGCCCGCCCCGGCCCCCAAGAAGAAGCGCGCGCCGGCCAAGAAGAAGGCCGCCGCTCCCGCCGAGGAGACCCCGGCCGCGGAGTAGTCACCGCGAGCACGGCAGGAGCCGCCCCCCGATCCGTCGGAGGGCGGCTCCTGCCGTTGCAGGGCTCCGGTCCGCCCCGGGCGAACACGGGCGACTCCCGCTCCGCCCCCGGCGAACACGGCCGGATCGGCCTGGCGGCGTCCGATAGATTCGCCTGCGAAGCGACAACTGAAACGGAGCAATACATGGCCGACATGGTTATGCCCAACAGTGTTTTCGACCGCCTGCTCAAGGACCGGATCATCTGGCTCGGTTCCGAGGTGCGCGACGAGAACGCGAACGAGATCGCCGCGAAGCTCCTGCTCCTGGCAGCCGAGGACTCCGAGCGGGACATCTACCTCTACATCAACTCGCCCGGCGGCTCCATCACCGCGGGCATGGCGATCTACGACACGATGCAGTTCGTCCCGAACGACATCGTGACCGTGGGCATCGGAATGGCGGCCTCCATGGGCCAGCTGCTCCTCACCGCCGGAACCCAGGGCAAGCGCTACATCACCCCGAACGCGCGGGTGCTCCTCCACCAGCCGCACGGCGGCTTCGGCGGCACGGCCTCCGACATCCAGACCCAGGCGCAGCTCATCCTCGACATGAAGAAGCGCCTCGCCGAGATCACCGCCAAGGCGACCGGCAAGACCGTCGAGCAGGTCAACGAGGACGGCGACCGCGACCGCTGGTTCAGCGCCGAGGAGGCCCTCGCCTACGGCTTCGTCGACCACATCCGCTCGTCGGCGACCGACGTGGCCGGCGGTGGCGGTACCGCCATCGACGAGTAGTCCAGCGAACGCGCCGAGAGATCAGGAACAGACAATGACCACACCCACCTTCGGCGGAACGGCGTTCGGCTCCGGAGCCGCACCGTCCTCGCGCTACATCCTCCCCACGTTCGAGGAGCGCACGGCCTACGGCTACAAGCGCCAGGACCCGTACGCCAAGCTCTTCGAGGACCGCATCATCTTCCTCGGAGTCCAGGTCGACGACGCCTCCGCGGACGACATCATGGCCCAGCTCCTCGTGCTCGAGAGCCAGGATCCGGACCGCGACATCGTCATGTACATCAACTCGCCCGGTGGATCCTTCACCGCGATGACGGCGATCTACGACACGATGCAGTACATCCGCCCGCACATCCAGACGGTCGTGCTCGGCCAGGCCGCCTCGGCCGCCGCCGTGCTCACCGCCGCGGGAACGCCCGGCAAGCGCCTCGCGCTGCCGAACGCGCGCATCCTCATCCACCAGCCCGCCGTGCAGCAGGGCGGAGGCCAGGCCTCGGACATCGAGATCCAGGCCGCCGAGATCATGCGCATGCGCGAGTGGCTCGAGGAGACGCTGTCGCACCACTCGAACCGCTCGGTCGAGCAGGTCAAGAAGGACATCGACCGCGACAAGATCCTCGGCGCGAGCGACGCGCTCGAGTACGGGCTGATCGACCAGGTGCTCACCAGCCGCAAGAGCCTGCCGGCTCTCACGGCGTAGGTGGTCCGGGAGGGGCCGGGTGGCGGAGCGATCCGCCGCCCAGCCCCTCTCTGCGTCCGCGGTTCCCGTAGCAAAGCGCCACCCGAGGCGCAAGGCA
Organism: Rathayibacter sp. AY2B3; assembly: GCF_002931755.1. Taxonomy (NCBI): domain Bacteria; kingdom Bacillati; phylum Actinomycetota; class Actinomycetes; order Micrococcales; family Microbacteriaceae; genus Rathayibacter; species Rathayibacter sp. AY2B3. The sequence continues at coordinate 56,148 of NZ_PSUG01000002.1, forward strand.
CGGCGAATCCGGCCCGCCTGCCGAGCCCCCGCGGCTCAGCGGCTAGGCTCGGAGCAGTGCCAGGGGGTTCGTCCCGCTCGCACTCGCCGGAGCCCCGGGTTCCGGAGCACGACCCGACCGACGCACGACAGACGCACGACAAGGAAGTGGGGCATCCCCGTGGCACGTATTGGCGAAAGCGCCGACCTGCTGAAGTGCTCCTTCTGCGGCAAGAGCCAGAAGCAGGTCCAGCAGCTCATCGCGGGACCGGGCGTCTACATCTGCGACGAGTGCGTCGAGCTCTGCAACGAGATCATCGAGGAGCGCCTCTCCGAGTCGAGCGAGGAGACGAGCCACGAGTTCGACCTCCCGAAGCCGAAGGAGATCTTCGGCTTCCTCGAGGAGTACGTGATCGGGCAGGAGCAGGCGAAGAAGACGCTCGCCGTCGCCGTGTACAACCACTACAAGCGCGTGCGCGCCCGCAACACCATCACCGCCGCCGATGCGATCCACGACGAGGTCGAGATCGCCAAGAGCAACATCCTGCTCATCGGCCCCACGGGCTGCGGGAAGACCTACCTCGCCCAGACCCTCGCGAAGCGCCTCAACGTGCCGTTCGCGGTCGCGGACGCCACGGCCCTCACCGAGGCGGGCTACGTCGGCGAGGACGTGGAGAACATCCTCCTCAAGCTGATCCAGGCCGCCGACTACGACGTCAAGCGGGCCGAGACCGGCATCATCTACATCGACGAGGTCGACAAGATCGCGCGGAAGGCCGAGAACCCCTCGATCACGCGCGACGTCTCGGGCGAGGGTGTGCAGCAGGCGCTGCTCAAGATCCTCGAGGGCACCGTCGCCTCCGTGCCCCCGCAGGGCGGGCGGAAGCACCCGCACCAGGAGTTCATCCAGATCGACACGACGAACGTCCTCTTCATCGTCGCCGGCGCCTTCGCCGGACTCGAGGACATCATCTCGTCCCGGGCGGGCAAGCGCGGCATCGGCTTCGGCGCCCCGCTGCACAACAAAGAGGACGAGATCAACATCTTCAGCGAGGTCCTCCCGGAGGACCTGCACAAGTTCGGGCTGATCCCCGAGTTCATCGGGCGCCTCCCCGTCGTCACGACGGTCACCCAGCTCGACCAGGACGCGCTCATGCAGATCCTCACCGAGCCGCGCAACGCGCTCGTGAAGCAGTACCAGCGGATGTTCGAGATCGACGGCGTCGAGCTCGAGTTCGACCGGGGCGCTCTCGAGGCGATCGCGGACCTGGCGGTCCTGCGTCAGACCGGCGCCCGCGGACTGCGCGCGATCCTCGAGGAGGTGCTCGGCCCGATCATGTTCGAGGTGCCCTCCTCGGACGAGGTGGCCCGCGTCGTGGTCACCCGCGCTGCGGTGCTCGACAACGCGGCTCCGACGATCGTGCCCCACGCCCCCCGTCGCCAGGAGAAGAGCGCCTAGTCGCTCCCCGCCCCGCCGCGCCAGTTCACCGCGATTGGCCCGGCGGATCGTCGGGCGGGCCGCTCCGGCTTCCCTAACCTGGCGGAGCGCGCCGACGGTGCGTCCGGTCGCCTCAGTGCCGGTCGATCCTCCGGGAGGCTCCGCCATCGTCCAGCCGCTGCTCGCCGGGATCGTCGCCGCCCTGACCGGCTTCTCGAGCTCGTTCGCGATCGTTCTCGCCGGGGTGGTCGCGGTGGGCGCCACGGACGCGCAGGCCGCCTCGGGCCTCCTCGCCGTCTGCGTCCTGCAGGGCGTCCTCTGCATCGCGCTGAGCATCCGCTACCGCGTGCCGATGACCTTCGCCTGGAGCACGCCGGGCGCCGCCCTGCTGGCCGCGACCGCGACTCTTCCCGGCGGCTTCGACCGCGCGGTCGGCGCGTTCCTGGTCGCTTCCGCTCTGCTGGTGGTCACCGGGCTGTGGCCGGCGCTCGGGAGGCTCGTGGCGCGCATCCCGCGGCCGCTCGCGAACGCCATGCTCGCGGGCATCCTGTTCCCGCTCGTGCTGGCGCCGGTACGCGCGGCGGTGGAGATCCCCGCGCTCGCGCTGCCGGTGATCCTGCTCTGGCTGCTGCTCCTGCGGCTCCTGCCCCGCTGGGCGGTGCCGGCCGCGATCGCCCTGGCGATCGTGCTGCTGATCGTGACGGACGGCGCGGCTCTCGCCGGTGCCCCGCTGCTCCCCGTGCCGCAGTTCGTCGCGCCCGTGTTCGAGATCGGAGCGATGGTCGGGATCGGCCTGCCGCTGTACGTGGTCACCATGGCGGGGCAGAACATCCCGGGCATCGCGGTGCTGTCGAGCTTCGGCTACGCGGCGCACTCGCGACCCGGGATCGTCTCGACGGGCGCTCTCTCCGGGATCTCGGCGGTCTTCGGCGGAGTGCCGATCAACTACGCCGCGCTCAGCGCCGCGCTGACCGCGGGTCCCGAGGCGTCTCCGCGGCCGGAGCAGCGCTGGGTCGCCTCGGTCTCGGCGGGCGCCTCGTACCTGGTGCTGGGCGTGTTCGCCGGAGCGGCCGCCGCACTGGTGTCCTCCGCGAGCCCGCTGCTGATCGAGGCGGTCGCCGGGCTGGCGCTGCTGGGCGTGTTCGTGTCGGCGGTGCAGGCCGCCGTCGAGGACGCGCGGCTGCGGCTGCCGGCGGCGGCGACGCTCCTGGTCACCGCCTCCGGCACGACCATCGCGGGGATCGGCTCGGCCTTCTGGGGCCTGGTCGTGGGACTCGTCCTCCTCGCCTGGCTCGTCCCCCGGCGCCGCTAGAGGAGGCCGCGGCGCGCCAGCAGCGGCTCGGTCCGCGCATCCCGCCCGCGGAACGCGCGGTAGGCGTCGAGCGGATCCCGGGAGCCGCCGAGCTCGAGCACCCCGCGGCGGAAGCACTCGCCCGCCGAGCGGTCCAGGCCGCCGTTCTCCTCGAACCACTCGACCGTGTCCGCGTCGAGGATCTCGCTCCAGATGTAGGAGTAGTAGCCCGCGGAGTAGCCGCCGGAGAAGACGTGCGCGAAGTACGTGCTGCGGTAGCGGGGCGGCACGGCGCGGAGGAGGAGGCCGGCGGCGTCGAGCACGTCGCGCTCGAAGGCGGCCGCGTCGCGCGGCTCGACCGGGGCCGGCAGGGAGTGCCAGGCGAGATCGAGCAGGGCGGACGCCAGGTACTCGCTCGTCGCGAAGCCCTCGCCCCACAGCGCGGACGCCTCGAGGCGCTCGACGGTCCCCGCGGGCAGCGCCTCGCCGGTCTCGACGTGGCGGGCGTACTCGGCGAGGAGCCCGGGGTGAAGCACCCATGTCTCGTTCACCTGGCTCGGGAACTCGACGAAGTCCCGGAACACCGCGGTACCGGCGAAGCGCGGGTACCGCGTGCTCGCGAACAGGCCGTGCAGGGCGTGGCCGAACTCGTGGAAGAGCGTCTCCACCTCGTCGAGGCTGAGAAGGGCGGGCTCGCCCGGGCCCGGAGCCGAGAGGTTCAGGTTGTTCACGACGACGGCGGAGTCGCCGAGCAGCGAGGTGCGGCTGGAGAGCGAGTTCATCCACGCCCCGCCGCGCTTCGAGTCGCGGGTGAAGGGATCGAGCAGGAACAGGCCCAGCGGCGTCCCGTCCTCCTCGTGCACCTCGAACACGCGCACGTGCTCGCTGTAGCCGGCCAGGTCGCTCCGCTCCGAGAAGCGGATGCCGTACAGACCGGTGGCGGCGGCGAAGACGCCGTGCCGGAGCACCCGCTCCAGCTCGAAGAAGGGACGGAGCGCGCTGGAGTCGACGGAGTAGCTCGCCGACCGCACGCGCTCCTCGTAGTAGGCGCGGTCCCACGCCTCGATCGTGAAGCGCGGCGATCCGGCGGCGTCCTGCTCGGCATCGGCGGAGGCCTGCATCCGCTCGAGCTCGATCCTCGCGTTCCGGGCGGCGGGAGCGGCGAGCTCGTGCAGCAGCGACAGGACGCGCTCCGGCGAGCCCGCGGTCTGGCCCGAGATCACGAACTCGGCGTGCGAGGCCGCTCCCAGCAGGGCTGCGCGCTCGGCCCGCAGCGCGACGATCCGCTGCAGAGTCGCGGTGGTGTCGTGCTGCCCGCCCTCCGCACCGCGGCCGGTGGAGGCGCGCAGCACGCGCTCGCGGACGCCGCGGTCGCGCAGACGCGCCAGCCAGGGGTGGCCGGAGTAGAGGGGCAGGGTGATCAGCCAGCCGTCGACCCCGCGGTCGGCGGCGGCGCGCGCGGCGGCCGAGACGTCGGACTCGTCGAGGCCGTCGAGGCCGGCGACGTCGTCGAGGAGGACGGCCCGATCGTTCGACTCGGCGAGCAGGTCCTTCTCGAAGCGCGTGGTCAGGGTGGAGAGCTGCTCGTTCAGCTCGCCGAGCCGTGCCTTCCCCGCGTCGTCGAGGAGCGCGCCGGAGCGCTCGAACCCCGTGATCCTGCGTTCGAGGAGGTAGGCCGTCTCGGCGTCGAGATCGAGCTCCGGCGACTGCTCGGCGAGGGCTCGGAGCCGGGCGAACAGGCGCGGGTCGAGGCTGATCGCGTCGCTGTGGGCGGAGAGCAGCGGAGCGAGCTCGCCCTCCAGAGCGTCGGTGAGCGGGGTGCGGTCGGAGGCGGCGACGGTGAAGAAGACGGCGCTCACCCGGCGCAGCTCGCGACCAGCCCGCTCGAGGGCGACGAGGGTGTTCTCGACGGTCGGCGGCTCGGAGGCGCCGGCGATCGCGTCGATCTCGGCGCGGTGCCGGCGGAGGGCCTCGAGGAACGCCGGGCGGTAGGCCTCGGGGTCGACGGCGGCGAAGTCGGGGAGCCCGTGGGGGAGTCCGCTCGGATCGAGCAGGACGGCGACGGGATCGGGAGCGCTCATCCTGCGAGCCTAGAGCGCGAGCAGGGGAGAGGACTCCGGCCGAGGACCGCAGGACGCGCGCGCCGGGCTCGGCGACTGCGCCGCGAAGGGTCGTCAGCCCCAGTCGTCGTCGTCCTCGCCTTCCACGCGGCCCTGCGGCTGCGTGATGTAGGCAGCGTCCTCCTCCGGACGGTAGGTGATCGTCGTGCCGTCGTCGAGCTCGAGGACCGGCTTGCCCTCGAGCCAGGTGAGCGTCCAGCGCCAGTCGGCGGTCGCCGTGCCGGAGCCGGCGAGCTCGCCCTCGACGTCGCCGATCGCGGTCACGACGATCTCGGGGAGGGTCTGCGGCGGCACCTGGCCGACCGCCCAGCGGGTTCCGAGCTGCATGGGAGGGGTCCTCTCGACGGTGGGGAGGGAGGCGGGACGGTTCCCGCCTCCCGGGAGCGGCTCTACGCCTCGGTCTCGAGCTCGATGCTCACGGCGAGGGCGTCGCCCTCGGCGAAGTCGAGCGCCGCGATCCTGCCGACGGCCGCGAGGTCTCCCGCGGCGAGCCGGAGAGACGCGACGAGCTCGGTGGGCGCCGTCACCAGGGCGGCGCGGGCCGGCGTCTTCTGCGAGGCCTTCGCATCGGTCTTCGCGCGTCGGATCGCCGTGAGCACGGAGCTCGCCGCGGCCAGGACGGCGGGGTCGCCCCCCAGGCCCTCGACGGCCGGCCAGGGGCGCAGGTGCACCGAGTCGTCGTGCGACCACGACCAGGTCTCCTCCGTCGCGAACGGCAGGAACGGCGCGAAGAGGCGCTGGAGGACGTCGAGCGCGCGGTGCAGGGCGGCCGCGGCGGACGCGCCGTCCTCGCTGTAGGCGCGCTCCTTCACCAGCTCCAGGTAGTCGTCGCAGAACGTCCAGAAGAACGCCTCGGTCGTCTCGAGGGCGCGGGCGTGGTCGTAGTTCTCGAGCGCCGTCGTAGAGTCGGCGACCACGGTGTCGAGGGTGGCCAGCATGCTGAGGTCGAGCGGGTCGGTGACCTCGGCGCCCTCGGCGAGCGGGAAGCCGTGGATGAACTTCGCCGCGTTGAGGATCTTGATCGCCAGTCGGCGGCCGATCTTGATCTGCGTCGGGTTCTGCGGGTCGAAGGCCGCGTCGGTGCCCAGGCGCGAGGAGGCGGCCCAGTAGCGGACCGCGTCCGAGCCGTGCTGCTCGAGCATCGCGGCGGGAGTGACCACGTTGCCCTTCGACTTCGACATCTTCTTGCGGTCGGGGTCGACGATGAAGCCGGAGACGGTCGCCGTGCTCCACGGGGCGCGGCCGTCCTCGAGCTGCGAGCGCAGGAGGGTCGAGAAGAGCCAGGTGCGGATGATGTCCTGGCCCTGCGGGCGCAGGTCGTAGGGAGCGACCAGCTGCCAGAGCTCGTCGTCGCGCTCCCAGCCGCCCGCGAGCTGCGGGGTCAGCGAGGAGGTCGCCCAGGTGTCCATCACGTCGAGCTCGCCCTGGAAGCCGCCCGCCGCTCCGCGCTGGTCCTCCGTGTAGCCGGGGGCCGGGTCGCTGGAGGGATCCACCGGCAGCGCCGCCTCGTCCGGCACGATCGGGGAGTCGAAGACGGGGTTGCCGTCGCCGTCGAGCGGGTACCACACCGGGATCGGCACGCCGAAGAAGCGCTGGCGCGAGATCAGCCAGTCGCCGGAGAGGCCGTTCACCCAGTTCTCGTAGCGGACGCGCATGAACTCCGGCACGAAGCGCACGTCGCGGCCGAGCTCCAGCAGGCGCTCCTTGAGCACCGCGTCGCGAGCGCCGTTGCCGATGTACCACTGGCGGGTCGACACGATCTCGAGCGGCTTGTCGCCCTTCTCGAAGAACTTGACCTGGTGCGTGATGGGGCGCGGGTCGCCGACCATCTCGCCGGACTCCTTCAGCAGCGCCACGACGGCCTGCTTCGCGGAGAAGACGGTCTTGCCGGCGAGCTGCTCGTAGGCGGCGCGGCCCGCATCGCTCGTGATCGCGGCGGGAGCCTCCGAAATCAGGCGGCCGTCGAAGCCGATGATCGCGCGGTTGGGCAGGTCGAGCTCGCGCCACCAGACCACGTCCGTGATGTCGCCGAAGGTGCAGATCATCGCGATGCCCGAGCCCTTGTCCTTCTGCGCGAGGTGGTGCGCGAGCACCGGGACCTCGACGTCGAAGAGCGGCGTGCGGACGGTGGTGCCGAACAGCGCCTGGTAGCGCTCGTCGTCGGGGTGCGCGACGAGGGCGACGCAGGCCGGCAGCAGCTCGGGACGGGTCGTCTCGATGAAGACGTCCTCGCCGCCGTCGCGGTGGAAGCCGAGGCGGTGGTAGGCGCCGGGCTGGTCCTTGTCCTCGAGCTCCGCCTGGGCGACGGCGGTCCGGAAGGTGATGTCCCAGAGCGTCGGGGCCTGCGCCTGGTAGGCCTCGCCGCGGGCGAGGTTGCGGAGGAAGGCGCGCTGCGAGGCGGCCTGAGACTCGTCGCCGATGGTCCGGTAGCTCTGCGACCAGTCGACGGACAGGCCCAGGGCCCGCCACACGTCCTCGAACTGCTTCTCGTCCTCGACGGTGAGCCGCTCGCACAGCTCGACGAAGTTGCGGCGCGAGATCGGCTTCTGGTCGGCGGCCTTGCTGCTCTTGTTGTCGCCGCCCTCGAACGGAGGCGTGAAGCCGGGCTCGTAGGGGAGCGTCGGGTCGCAGCGCACCCCGTAGTAGTTCTGCACGCGGCGCTCGGTGGGCAGGCCGTTGTCGTCCCAGCCCATCGGGTAGAAGACGCTCTTGCCGCGCATCCGCTGGAACCGCGCGACGACGTCGGTGTGCGTGTAGGAGAAGACGTGCCCGATGTGCAGCGACCCGGACGCGGTGGGCGGCGGGGTGTCGATCGAGTAGACGTCGGCGCGGGTGAGGCCCGTGCGGTCGAACCGGTAGGTTCCGTCGGTCTGCCAGCGGAGGCCCCACGTGCCCTCCAGGCCCTCGAGGGCGGGCTTCGCGGGGAGGCGGTCGGCGAGGGTCATGATGCTCCGGTTCGCTATGGGCGGCACCGTGTCGGTGGTGATGGTGCCTGGATGGGGGCTCCGGGGCGAGTCGCCCGCCGGCCGCGACTATTCTACCGGAGCAGCGGGAGCCGGGTCAGTCGACGACAGGGGCGAAGCCGGCGCGGACGGGCGCGAGCGCCTCGTCGAGGTAGGGCACGAGCTCGCCGCGGGTCGGACCTGCCGCGGCCCAGGCCTGCACGGCCGCCACCGCGGCTCCGACGCTCGCGTAGGCGATCGCGCGGGAGAGGTGCGAGGGCAGCGGGCGCGCGCTCCGCTCCTCCACGAAGCGGGCGATCACGGCCGCCTGCCGGGCGAGGCGGCCGAGGGCCGACGCCTGCAGCTCGTGGACGCTGCCGATCATCTCGGACTGGGTGAGCACCCACGGCACCGTCGCGGGTCCGAAGCCGGAGCCGATCGCGAGCAGCGCGGCGCCGAGCGCGTCCATCACCGGCGCCTCGGCAGACGTCTCGGCCAGTGCCGCCGGGAGCTCGGCCAGCCGGTCGTCGACCAGGACCCAGAAGACGTCGCTCTTGGACTCGAAGTAGTTGAAGAAGGTGTTGCGCGAGACGCCCGCACGCTGGGCGATCTGCTCGATCGTCGTGCCCGCGTAGCTCTGCTCCACGAAGAGGTCCAGTGCGGCGTCCTCGAGCATGGAGCGCGACGACGCGCGGGGCCGTCCGCGCTGCACTCCTCGCACCATGACCCGCTCCTGCTCCGCTTCCCCCGACGCGCTAGGATAGCGCCGGACGACTTCGACCCGGCCATCACCGGTGAGTCTCCGGAAGAACGGCGCCGGCTCCGGCCTGCGCCCAGTAGACCCGGACGGGTGCGGCCCGTGACAGCCGATCGAGTGGGAACGCGTCAGCGGGCACTCCTCCGGGAGCGACCGGCCGACCGGTCCAAGCGAGGTGGTACCGCGACCCGGCCCGGGGTCTGAGATCCGGGCGGGCCGTCCTCGTGCAGACCAGCAGCACTGCCAGGAGACCGCACGTGACCTACCCCCTGACCCCGCCCACCCCGCACGGAGCCGAGCCCGCCGAGGGCTCCGCGTTCGGCCGGGGCGTGTCCCCGTCGCCGCGCTTCCCCGAGATCGAGGAGCGCGTGCTCGCGTACTGGAAGGCGGACGACACCTTCCAGGAGTCGATCCGGCAGCGCGAGGGAGCGCCGGAGTGGGTCTTCTACGACGGCCCGCCGTTCGCCAACGGCCTGCCGCACTACGGGCACCTCCTCACCGGCTACGCCAAGGACGTCTTCCCCCGCTTCGAGACGATGCGCGGACGCCAGGTGCACCGCCGCTTCGGCTGGGACACCCACGGCCTGCCCGCCGAGCTCGAGGCGGAGCGGCAGCTCGGCATCACCGACAAGTCCCAGATCGAGGAGATGGGCGTCGCGGCCTTCAACGCCGCCGCGAAGGAGTCGGTGCTGCGCTACACCGGGGAGTGGCAGGACTACGTCACCCGCCAGGCGCGCTGGGTCGACTTCGATGACGACTACAAGACGCTCGACCCCACCTTCATGGAGTCCGTGATCTGGGCGTTCAAGCAGCTCTACGACAAGGGTCTCGCCTACGAGGGCCACCGCGTGCTGCCCTACTGCTGGCGCGACCAGACCCCGCTCTCGAACCACGAGCTGCGGATGGACGACGACGTCTACAAGATGCGCCAGGACCAGACGGTCACCGTCACCTTCCCGCTGGTCGGCGAGACGGCGGAGGCGCTGCAGCTGACGGCGGTCCGCGCTCTCGCGTGGACGACGACGCCGTGGACGCTGCCGACGAACCTCGCGCTCGCCGTCGGGCCGGACATCGAGTACGCGGTCGTCCCCGCCGGTCCGAACGGCGCGGCCGACGGCAAGGGCGAGCCCGAGGAGCGCGAGCTCTCGGCCGAGTACCTGCTCGCCGTCGACCAGGTCGGCGCCTACGCGAAGGACCTCGGCTACCCGGACGCGGAGTCGGCCCTGGCCGCCGTCTCGCGCACCCACCGCGGCTCGGAGCTCGAGGGGATCAGCTACGACCGCCTCTGGGACCACTACGCGGACACCGAGGCGTGGGGCACGCAGAACGCGTGGCGCATCCTCGTCGCCGACTACGTCACCACCAGCGAGGGCACCGGCATCGTGCACCAGGCGCCCGCCTACGGCGAGGACGACCAGAAGGTCTGCGAGGCGGCGGGCATCCCCGTCATCATCTCGGTCGACGACGGCGGCCGCTTCCTGCCGCAGATCAGCGAGGTCGCCGGCCTCCAGGTCTTCGACGCGAACAAGCCCCTCACGCAGCTCCTGCGCGCGAGCCACCGCCTGCTCCGCCAGGCGAGCTACGAGCACTCGTACCCGCACTGCTGGCGCTGCCGCAACCCGCTGATCTACAAGGCGGTCTCGAGCTGGTTCGTCCGCGTCACCGCGATCCGCGACCGCATGGAGGAGCTCAACCAGGAGATCACCTGGGTCCCCGAGAACGTCAAGGACGGCCAGTTCGGCAAGTGGCTCTCGGGCGCGCGCGACTGGTCCATCAGCCGCAACCGCTACTTCGGCTCGCCGATCCCGGTGTGGAAGAGCGACGACCCGGAGTTCCCGCGCATCGACGTCTACGGCTCGCTGGACGAGCTGGAGCGCGACTTCGGCGTGCGGCCGGACGACCTGCACCGCCCGTTCATCGACGAGCTGACCCGCCCGAACCCCGACGACCCGACCGGGCGCTCGACGATGCGCCGGATCAGCGACGTCCTCGACGTCTGGTTCGACTCCGGATCGATGCCCTTCGCCCAGGTGCACTACCCGTTCGAGAACGCGGACTGGTTCGACACCCACAACCCGGCGGACTTCATCGTCGAGTACATCGGGCAGACGCGCGGCTGGTTCTACACGCTGCACGTGCTCTCCACCGCGCTCTTCGACCGCCCCGCGTTCCGCAACGTGGTCAGCCACGGCATCGTGCTGGGCAACGACGGTCAGAAGATGTCCAAGTCGCTGCGCAACTACCCGGACGTGGCCGAGGTCTTCGACCGCGACGGCTCCGACGCCATGCGCTGGTTCCTGATGTCGAGCCCGGTCCTCCGGGGCGGCAACCTCGTCGTGACGGAGGAGGGCATCCGCGAGGGCGTCCGCCAGGTGCTGCTGCCGCTGTGGAGCACCTGGTACTTCTTCTCCCTCTACGCCAACGCCTCGGCGGGCGGCGGCTACGAGGCGACCAGGAGCACCGGCTCCGAGGACGTCCTGGACCGCTACCTGCTGGCCAAGACCCGCGATCTGGTCGAGACCGTGACCGGCCGCCTCGAGGCGCTGGACTCCACGCTCGCGGCCGCCGCGCTCCGCGACTTCTCCGACGTGCTCACCAACTGGTACGTGCGCCGCTCCCGCGACCGCTTCTGGCAGGGCGTCGGCGAGGACGGCCGCGGATCCGAGGCGTTCGACACGCTCTACACGGTCCTCGAGACCGTGTGCCGCGTCGCCGCGCCGCTCCTCCCGCTCGTCACGGAGCAGATCTGGCAGGGCCTGACCGGCGGCCGCAGCGTCCACCTCACCGACTGGCCGGAGGCGGACGAGTTCCCCGCCGACCCGGCGCTCGTGCACGCGATGGACGCGGTCCGCGGCATCTCGTCCACTGCGCTCTCCCTCCGGAAGCAGGCCGGGCTCCGCGTCCGCCTGCCGCTCGCGCGCCTGACCGTAGTGGTCGCGGACGCCGACGAGCTCGCGCCGTTCGAGGCGATCCTCCGCGACGAGCTGAACGTGAAGGAGGTGTCGCTGGTGCCGCTCGTCGACTCCAGCGCCGCCGACTACGGCGTCACCTCCCGTCTCGCGGTCAACGCGCGCGCCGCCGGACCCCGGCTCGGCAAGGGCGTGCAGACCGTGATCAGGGCCGCCAAGGCCGGCGACTGGAGCGAGACGGACGGCGTCGTCACCGCCGGCGGAGTCGAGCTGGTCGAGGGCGAGTACGAGCTCACGCTCGAGGTCGGCGGCTCAGCAGGCGACGACCGCGCCATCGCCCTGCTCCCGCGCGGGGGCTTCGTGCTCCTCGACACGGCGACCACGCCCGAGCTCGAGGCGGAGGGGCTCGCCCGCGACCTCATCCGCGCCGTGCAGGACGCCCGGAAGGCCGCCGGCCTCGAGGTCAGCGACCGGATCGTCCTGGAGGTCGTGCTCGACGAGCCGAGCCTGCAGGCGCTCGAGCCGCACGCCCTCTGGATCGCGGAGGAGACCCTCGCGACCGGCTGCGCGTTCACTCCGCTCACCACGGCGCTCGAGGGCGGCGAGGGCGCGATCGCCGTCGGCCCCGCGGGCACCGCCATCATCCGCGTCGAGAAGGTCGAGGCCGCCGATGTCTGATCCGTTCGAGCCGGACGAGGCCGACCGCGCAGCCGCCGACGCCGTCTACGCGGCGCTGCTGGAGCGCCTGGGCGAGGCGAGCATCCGCCCGCGCCTCGCTCCGACCCGCCGCGCCGTCGAGATCCTCGGCGACCCGCAGCGCGCCTACCCCGTGATCCAGATCGCCGGCACCAACGGCAAGACCTCGACCAGCCGGATGATCGAGAGCCTGCTGCGCGCGCACGGGCTGCGGGTGGGCCTGTTCACCAGTCCGCACCTCGAGCGCTTCAACGAGCGGATCGTCATCGACGGCGAGCCGATCTCGGACCGGAGCCTCGCCGACAACTGGCAGGACGTCGAGCCGTACCTGCGGATGACCGACGCCGAGCTCGCCGAGCAGGGCGAGGCGCCGCTGTCCTTCTTCGAGGCGATCACCGTCCTGGCCTACGCGGCCTTCGCCGACGCGCCGGTCGATGTGGCCGTCGTCGAGGTGGGGATGGGCGGCGAGTGGGACTCGACGAACGTCGCCGACGCGCAGGTCGCCGTGTTCACGCCGATCGCCCTCGACCACACCGACCGCCTCGGCTCGACCATCGAGGAGATCGCGCGCACCAAGTCCGGCATCGTCAAGCCGCTCGCCTCGGTGGTCTCCGCGAGGCAGGTCCCGGAGGCGGAGGCGGTGCTGCGGCACGCGGCCGAGGCCACGGAGTCGACGATCGTCGTCGAGGGGGCGGAGTTCGACGTCGAGTCGACGACCGTCGCCGTCGGCGGCCAGGTCGTCACCGTCCGGGGCCTCGTCACCACCTACGAGCAGCTGCTGCTGCCGTTCTTCGGCGACCACCAGGCCGAGAACGCGGCCGTGGCGGTCGCCGCGGTCGAGACCTTCCTGGGAGGCGGGACCCAGGAGCTCACCGGCGACGTCCTCGACGAGGGCTTCGCCGCCGCGACCTCCCCGGGCCGCCTGCAGCTCGTCGGACTCGCCCCGCGCACCCTCGTCGACGCGGCGCACAACCCGCACGGCGCCGCGTCGCTCGCCGCCGCGCTCGGCCGCTACTTCGACTTCGACCGCGTGACGGCCGTCCTCGGCGTGCTGGCCGAGAAGGACGCCGAGGGGATCCTCCGGGAGCTCCGCCCGGTGGTGGACGAGCTGATCGTGACCACGGCGCCGAGCGAACGGGCGATGCCCGCCGAGGAGCTCGCCGCACTCGCCCGCACCGTGTTCCCGGAGGAGGCCGTGCGCGTCGCCGACGACCCGCTGGGTGCTCTCACGGCCGGTCGCGTCCTCGCGGCGCGCACCGACAAGGGCGCTCTGCTGGTCACCGGCTCGATCACCCTCGTCGGCCGCACGATCACCGCGGCCCGCGACGAGAACTGGCTGGGCGCGTGAGGGCCGGACGCCCGCGCCGCTCGCGGTCCGTGCGGGAGAGCCTCGGCTCGATCGTGCTCGGCTTCGAGGCGGTCATCGTCTTCCTCGCCACGCTGGTGGCCTTCGGGCTGAAGGCGGCCGACCCCGTGGTCGTGCTGGTCGGGGGAGCGGTGGTCTGCCTCGCACTCGTCGCCACTCTGGGCCTGCTGAACCGGACGGTCGGCTTCCGCATCGGCTGGGTGCTCCAGTTCGTTATCGTGGCCTCGGGCCTGCTGGTCCCGATCATGTACGTGATCGGCGCCGCGTTCGTGGCGCTGTGGACCTACTGCATGGTGACCGGCACCCGCCTCGACGCTCAGACGCGCCGGGCGGCGGAGCCCACCGACCCCACCGAAGGAGACCGCTGAACCATGGCCACCCAGGAGACCCTCGTCCTCGTCAAGCCCGACGGCGTCGCCCGCAACCTCACCGGCGAGATCCTCCGCCGCATCGAGGCGAAGGGCTACTCCCTCGTCGACGTGAAGCTCGTCGAGGCCGACCGCGAGCTGCTCGCCGCCCACTACGCGGAGCACGAGGGCAAGCCCTTCTACGAGCCGCTCGTCGAGTTCATGGAGAGCGGCCCGATCGTCGCCCTGCGCATCGCGGGCGACCGCGTGATCGAGGGCTTCCGCGCCCTCGCCGGCACCACCGACCCGACCACGGCCGCTCCCGGCACCATCCGCGGCGACCTCGGCCGCGACTGGGGCCTCAAGGTCCAGCAGAACCTCGTGCACGGCTCCGACTCCGAGGAGTCGGCCGCGCGCGAGCTCGGCCTCTGGTTCGCCTGAGCCGCTCGCCCGCCTGCCTCTGACGACGTCCGTCAGAGGTAGGCGAGCACGTTCAGCCTCACCTGCGCGATCACCGCGATCAGCAGGTAGCAGAGCAGCGTGATGAACGGGACCCAGCCGTAGGCGGCGCCGGCGAAGCGGCGCACCCCGGCGGGAACGGGGAGCACGCCCTCGCGGAGGTTGCGGAGCGTCACCAGCCAGAAGCCCGGGATGACGACGGCCCAGGTGAGGATGCACCAGGGGCAGAGCGTCCCGAGGGCGAAGACGCTCGTCGCGATGAGCCAGCCCACGAACACGAGGGCCAGCAGGAATCCGACGTTGAAGGCCGCCCAGAACCAGCGGTCGAAGCGGGCGCCCGCGAGCAGGCCCAGCCCCACGACGATCGGCGCGATCCAGGCCGCGAGGCCGATGAGCGGGTTCGGGAAGCCGAAGACGGCCCCCTGCGCCGAGTTCAGGTTCGCACTGCACTGCACCAGCAGGCTGAAGTCGCAGCCGAGGCCCGCATCGGGGTTCTCGAGAGCGGCGAACTTGTCGTTCGTGAGGGCGAAGGCGGCGGTCCAGCCGATCACGCCGAGGACGATCAGCAGGACGGCGAAGAGGACGGGGCGCTGCTGGGTGGGGGCGTCGCGCACCCCGGGATCGCTGGACACCGGGGGATTATGGCACGGGCCGGATCGGCGCCTCTGGGAATGCGTGCGATAATCGGAGCCGTCGGTCCGGGGGATCCCGCATCGACGCGAAGAAGGTTTACCGGGCGAGTACCGGGCCACAGGAGATCGACAGCGTTCCGCGAATGGACGCGCCGGATCTCCGCTCCGTCGGGAGTCGACCGCAGGTCGCACCGCGGGGGAGCGCGTGTCGGATAGTCAGTTCCGAGAGTGCAGCTGCAACCGGAGTCCCGCGCCACGAGCGCGACGGGACCGGGGGAGCGGAAGGATTCGCGTCGGGCCGAGGCCCCTCGCACGAGAGAAGCATCCGGGAAGACGACGCGGCGGACGACCCGGCCGAGGAGTGCACCAGGAATGGTGGAAGACAACAGTACGAGCGGATCCGATCCGGACCGCGACGAGCCCCGCAGCGGGGCCAGGAAGATCAGCCGCCTCTTCGGTGGCCGCCGGGCGACCCGGCGGACCGAGTCGAGCGCGCCAGCGACAGGGGAGACGATCATCGACAGCAACGAGACCGACCGGACCGGAGCCGAGGGCACCGAGCTGCCCGAGACCGGGAGCACCGCCGAGGCGGCCGAGCCGTCGACGTCGACGGGCGCGGTGTTCTTCAACGCCCTCCCGCAGACTCCGGGCGCCGAGCAGGAGGAGCCGCGACGGCCCGCGCTGCCGAGCCCGTCGCTGCTGTTCCAGGCGCCGATCCTGCCCGACTACGTCGAGCTGGCTCCGCTGCCTCCCCGCGGTGCGCCGCTGGGGGTCCAGGAGGAGCGCGAGAGCCCGGCCGAGGAGCAGGGCAGCGTCCGCCGCCGCTCGCGACGCCGCAGCGGCGAGAGCGAGAGGTCCGGCTCCGACGACCCCGAGAACACCGTCGTCCGGGTCCGCCAGCCGCGCGAGCAGCGCGAGCCCCGCGAGCCCGAGCTCATCACCGAGCCGCAGCGCATCAAGGGCTCCACCCGGCTCGAGGCCAAGAAGCAGCGCCGCCGCGACGGCCGCGACGCCGGCCGGCGCCGGACCGTCGTCACCGAGTCCGAGTTCCTCGCCCGCCGGGAGGCCGTCGACCGCGTCATGGTCGTCCGCTCGAAGGAGGACAGCATCCGCATCGGCGTGCTGGAGGACGGCGTGCTCGCCGAGCACTACGTCGCCCGCTCGCAGGAGGCGTCGCTCATCGGCAACGTCTACCTCGGCCGCGTGCAGAACGTCCTGCCGAGCATGGAGGCCGCCTTCGTCGACATCGGACGCGGCCGCAACGCCGTGCTCTACTCCGGCGAGGTCGACTGGGACGCCGCGAACAACGCCGGCGGCCCCCGCCGGATCGAGCTCGCGCTCAAGCCCGGCGACCGGGTCCTCGTCCAGGTCACGAAGGACCCCGTCGGCCACAAGGGAGCCCGGCTCACGAGCCAGATCTCGCTCCCCGGCCGCTACCTCGTCTACGTGCCCAACGGCTCGATGAACGGCATCTCGCGCAAGCTCCCGGACACCGAGCGCGCGCGCCTGAAGAAGATCCTCAAGGAGGTGCTGCCCGAGAACGTGGGCGTCATCGTCCGCACCGCGGCCGAGGGCGCCACGGAGGAGCAGCTGACCGTCGACGTCGAGCGCCTGACCGCGCAGTGGACGGCTCTCAGCGCGAAGGCCGCGACCGGGCAGGCTCCCGCTCTCCTGCACAGCGAGCCGGACCTGCTGATCAAGATCGTCCGCGACGTCTTCAACGAGGACTTCGAGAAGATGGTCATCGCCGGCGACGACGCGCGGGAGACCATCGAGCTCTACCTCAGCCAGGTCGCCCCCGACCTGCTCGAGCGCGTCGAGGTCTACACCGGCGAGAAGGACGCGTTCGACGAGTTCCGCATCACGGAGCAGATCGAGAAGGCGCTGGAGCGCAAGGTCTGGCTGCCCAGCGGCGGCTCGCTCGTGATCGACCGCACCGAGGCGATGACGGTGGTCGATGTCAACACCGGCAAGTTCGTCGGCTCGGGGGGCAACCTCGAGGAGACGGTCACGAAGAACAACCTGGAGGCGGCCGAGGAGATCGTCCGCCAGCTGCGCCTGCGCGACATCGGCGGCATCATCGTCGTCGACTTCATCGACATGGTGCTCGAGTCCAACCGCGACCTCGTGCTCCGCCGCCTGGTCGAGTGCCTGAGCCGCGACCGGACCAAGCACCAGGTCGCCGAGGTCACCTCGCTCGGCCTCGTGCAGATGACCCGCAAGAAGCTGGGCCTGGGCCTGCTCGAGACCTTCAGCGAGAACTGCGAGATCTGCGCCGGGCGCGGCGTCATCGTCCACCACGACCCCGTGCTCAAGCACCGCTCGACCGCCGCTCCCCAGCAGGAGCAGCGCCGCCGGGGCAAGGGCGGCGAGCAGCAGCCCGCCGCCTCCGGCCGCTCGAACGGCGGGCAGAACGGGCCGGGGGCGCCGGCGGCCAAGCCGGTCAGCACCCACGCCATCACGGACGACGCGAAGAACGCGCTCGCGCAGATCGCGGCCAGCACCATCCACCCCCAGGCCGTGCGCCAGGCGGCGGAGGAAGCGGCCGCGCTCGTCGAGGACGCCGCCGAGACCGTCGAGGCCCAGGCGCCGGAGGAGGCCGACACGGCACCCGAGGAGCAGCCGTCCGAGCCGAGCCGTCGCGGCGAGCGTCCCGCCCGGGGCGAGCGCCGCCGTCGCAGCCGCGACCGCGAGCCGCGCCAGGAGGCCGTCGAGTCGGCGCCCGTCGAGTCGGCGCCCGTCGAGAGCCCGGTCGAGAAGGAGGCCGAGCCGGCCGCAGCCGCTCCGATCCTCGACATCCCGATCGCGCCGGTCACGCCTCCGCGCCGCGTCCGCAGCGAGGTCGCCGAGCACCTGCTCGACTCCGTGCTCGACGCCCTGCCGGCCCCGAAGCAGCCCGGCCAGGGCCGCGCGAAGAGCCGCCGCGTCACGACGGCGGCGCTCACCGGAGTGGCGGTCATCCCCGAGCAGACGCCGCGCCGCGCCGACCAGTAGCGCGACCGAGGTGTCAGGAGGGCCCGGTGCCCGGCGAGAGCCGGCGCCGGGCCCTCTCGGCGTCCCGGTCGCGTCCGCGGACGCGCAGACCGCTCCGTCTCAGCCGCTCGACCAGCTCCCGCGCGCCGACGGGGACCGCGCCCGCCGCGACCAGCTCGTCGATCCGCTCCTCGGGCACGTCGTAGTGGTCCAGGTCGAAGCCGCGCTCGGGCACGCCGAGGCGGCGCGCGAAGTCGTGGAGCTCCTCGAGCGAGACGTCGCTCACGAGGTGCGCCCAGAGCCGGCCGTGCGCCGGCCAGCGCGCGGCGTCGACGAGGATGGCCATTCCCCGATCGTAGGCGGCGCGCCGTCCGTCCACGCGCCTCCTCCTCGACTATCGTGACGGGGTCGCCGGTCGGGCGGACACGGCTTCGCGGTCGTGTGCGTTTGACCGTGGAGCGCGGATCCCGTACTCTTGACCGTTGGTGTGGCGCGATCCATGTGCTCACGCAGATTTCCGTTGTCGCTCCGCCCCTCACGGGGCGCGGGCCGCGGTGCCGGTTCCCTCGTGTCGTGAGGAGACGGGTACGAACCGGAAGACCGGGGCTCAGCCCCGTCCCTACAAGCCCCGGACGAGGCCTCCGCTCCGTCCAGACGAGAAACAGGTACGAGAAGTGGTTTACGCAGTTGTGCGCGCCGGCGGTCGGCAGGAGAAGGTCGAGGTCGGCACCATCGTGACGATGGACCGTGTCAAGGCCGACGAGAACGGCACCGTGCAGCTTCCTGCCGTGCTGCTCGTCGACGGTGAGTCGATCACCTGGGACGCGGCGACCCTCGCGGGCGTCACCGTCACCGCCGAGGTGCTCGAGGACCTCCGCGGTCCGAAGATCATCATCCAGAAGTTCAAGAACAAGACCGGTTACAAGAAGCGCCAGGGGCACCGTCAGGACCTCACGCGCGTCAAGGTCACTGGCATCAAGTAGTCCTGCAAAGGAATTGAGCTGACCTGCGGAGCGAGCCATCGCCCTGCAGGGCAACAGCACGGGGCTGCGGCCCCCCGGTCTCGAGGAGATGAGAAATGGCACACAAGAAGGGCGCGAGCTCCACTCGCAACGGTCGCGACTCGAACGCGCAGCGTCTCGGCGTCAAGCGCTTCGGCGGCCAGGTCGTGAACGCGGGCGAGATCATCGTCCGCCAGCGCGGCACGCACTTCCACCCCGGCGCGAACGTCGGCCGCGGTGGCGACGACACTCTGTTCGCCCTCTCGGCGGGCGCTGTCGAGTTCGGCAGCAAGGGCGGCCGCAAGGTCGTCAACATCGTGGCGGCCGCCCAGTAGGGTCGACCTCCTCGGCCGTACAGGCACAGGACGCAAGGGGCGGGCTTCGGCTCGCCCCTTGCGCGTTTACCGGGGCACAGCCCCCCGGCGCCGGCATCCCGGCGCCGCACGCACTCACGGACGGATTCACACCATGGTCACCTTCGTCGACAACGTCACGCTGCATCTGCGTGCCGGCCACGGCGGCAACGGCTGCGTCTCCGTCCGTCGCGAGAAGTTCAAGCCGCTCGCCGGCCCCGACGGCGGCAACGGCGGGCACGGGGGCGACATCGTCCTCGTCGCCGATCCGCAGACGACGACGCTGCTCGCCTACCACCGCCACCCGCACCGCAGCTCCGAGAACGGCGGTCCCGGCATGGGCGACCACCGCGCGGGCGGGAACGGCGAGCTCATGGAGCTCCCCGTCCCGGTCGGCACGGTCGTCAAGTCGCCCGACGGCGACCAGCTGATCGACATGGACGAGCCGGGCCTCCGCTTCGTCATCGCTCCGGGCGGCCAGGGCGGGCTCGGCAACGCCTCGCTCGCCACCACGAAGCGCAAGGCGCCCGGCTTCGCGCTGCTCGGCACGCCGGGCTGGGAGGGCGACGTCGTCCTCGAGCTGAAGACCGTCGCCGACGTCGCGCTCGTCGGGTTCCCCTCGGCCGGCAAGTCGAGCCTCGTCGCCGCGATCTCGGCGGCCAAGCCGAAGATCGCGGACTACCCGTTCACGACCCTCGCGCCCAACCTCGGCGTCGTGCAGGCGGGGGAGTCGCGGTTCACCGTCGCCGACGTCCCCGGTCTCATCGAGGGCGCGAGCGAGGGCAAGGGCCTGGGCCTGGAGTTCCTCCGCCACGTCGAGCGCTGCACCGCGCTCGTCCACGTGCTCGACTGCGCCACGCTCGAGCCCGGCCGCGACCCGCTGACCGACCTCGACATCATCCTCGGAGAGCTGGCGGCGTACCCCGTCGGCGACGGGCAGGTGCCTCTGATCGAGCGGCCGCAGCTGATCGCCCTGAACAAGGTCGACGTGCCCGAGGCCCAGGAGCTGGCGGACTTCGTCCGAGCCGACCTGGAAGGCCGCGGCTACCGCGTCTTCGAGATCTCGACGGTCAGCCACTCCGGACTGCGCCAGCTGACCTTCGCCCTCGCCGAGATCGTCGAGAAGCACCGCCTCGAGCTCGCCGCCGTGCCGCGGGTGGAGCGCATCACCATCCGCCCGCGCGCCGTGGACGAGAAGGACTTCGAGATCCGGGTCGAGGGCGGCTCGTACGGCAACGTCTACCGGGTCCTGGGCACCAAGCCCGTGCGCTGGGTCGCGCAGACCGACTTCACGAACGACGAGGCCGTCGGCTTCCTCGCCGACCGCCTGGCGAAGCTCGGCGTCGAGAACGGCCTGTTCTCGGCAGGGGCGATCGCCGGCTCCACCGTCGTCATCGGTCCGGGCGACGGCGTCGTCTTCGACTGGGAGCCGACCCTCACCTCGACGGCCGAGCTCATCACCGCACCCCGTGGAACGGACCTCCGCCTCGAGGACAACCGGCGCAAGACCCGCAACGAGCGTCGCGAGGACTACTTCGAGCGGATGGACGCCAAGGCGGAGGCCCGCGCGGAGCTCGAGCGCGAGCGCCAGGGCGGCGTCTGGCGGGTCGCCGACGAGGACGACGGCACGGAGGTCGGCGAGCAGGGCTGACTCCCGCCACCGGGGTCGTCTGCCTCTACACTGGCCGGATGCCGCAGACGACCCCCGACAGCAGTGCGCTGAACGCGCGTTTCGCCGCCTCCCGTGCCGCGTCGCGCTCCCTCCGCAGTGCGACCACCGACCTCAAGAACCGGGCTCTGCTCGCCATCGCCGACGCGGTGCGTTCGAGCGCCGAGCGGGTCGTCCCGGCGAACGAGGTCGATCTCCAGCGGGGTCGCGAGAGCGGGATGAGCGCGGGCCTGCAGGACCGCCTCCGCCTCGACGCGGCGCGCCTGGGGTCCCTCGCGGACGCCGTCGTCGCGGTCGTCGGGCTCACGGATCCGGTTGGGCAGACGGTGCGGGGATCGAATCTGCCCAACGGCGCGTCCCTCACCCAGGTGCGGGTCCCGTTCGGCGTGGTCGGAGCGATCTACGAGGCACGGCCCAACGTCACCATCGACATCGCGGCGCTCGCCCTCAAGAGCGGGAACGCCGTGATCCTGCGCGGAGGCACGGCCGCGGAGAACACGAACCGCGTCCTGGTGGAGCTGCTGCAGGAGGCCGTCGCCTCCGTCGGCCTTCCCGCCGAGCTGGTGCAGACGGTCGACGACCACGGCCGGGAGGGCGCGAAGGCCCTCATGCGAGCGCGCGGCTACGTCGACGTCCTGGTGCCGCGGGGGAGTGCAGGCCTCATCGAGTCGGTCGTGACGGAGTCGACGGTCCCCGTGATCGAGACGGGCGCCGGTGTCGTCCACGTCTTCCTCGACGCCAGTGCCGACGAGCAGTGGGCCGTGGACATCGTCCACAACGCCAAGGTGCAGCGTCCGAGCACCTGCAACGCCCTCGAGACCCTCCTGGTCCACCGCGATGCGGCCGAGCGCCTGCTCCCTCCCGTCCTCGGCCGGCTCGCGGCCGCGGGAGTGACCGTGCACGGCGACGAGCGCGTCACGGCGCTCTGGCCCGACGCGGTGCCCGCCACCGACGAGGACTGGTCCGCCGAGTACTACTCGCTCGACGTCGCCGTCGCGGTCGTCGACGACCTCGACGCCGCGATGGCCCACATCGACCGGTACTCCACCCACCACACCGAGTCGATCGTGACGAACGACCTCCGGAGCGCCGAGCGCTTCCTCGCCGAGGTCGACTCCGCGGTCGTGATGGTCAACGCCTCCACGCGCTTCACCGACGGCGGGGAGTTCGGATTCGGCGCCGAGGTCGGCATCTCGACGCAGAAGCTGCACGCTCGGGGTCCTATGGGCCTGCCCGAGCTGACCAGCACGAAGTGGCTGCTGCGCGGAGCGGGACAGGTCCGCGCCTAGCGCCCGGACCGGCGATCCGGCGTCGAGCGGCGTCCGGGTAGACTCGTCGGAGCCCCGCCGGGGCGACCACGACCTCCAAGGAGCACTGCATGTCCCTCGCGACGACCGTCCTCGCCGAAGCAGCGGCCCACACGGAGCTGCCGTTCCCCCCGATCGTCTTCGGCCTGATCGCCGCCGTCGCCTTCACGGCCCTCGGCTTCGTCACCTGGAGCTACCGCGACGTGGCGAACCGCCACTCGCACAAGACCGGCGCCGGCTCCCACGACCAGCACGGTCACGGACACTAGGCGGGGAGCCCAGCGATCGTGACGTCCGCCGCGAGCGGAGGCCCGCGGCGTCCGCGCATCGGCGTGATGGGCGGCACCTTCGATCCGATCCACCACGGTCACCTGGTCGCCGCCTCCGAGGTGGCCCAGTCGTTCGACCTGGACGAGGTCGTCTTCGTGCCCACCGGCCAGCCGTGGCACAAGAAGACCGTGACCTCGGCCGAGCACCGGTACCTGATGACGGTCATCGCGACGGCCTCGAATCCGCAGTTCACCGTGAGCCGCGTGGACGTCGACCGGATCGGGACGACCTACACGATCGACACCCTGCGGGACATCCACGCCGCGCACCCGGACGCCGAGCTGTTCTTCATCACCGGAGCGGACGCCGTCGCCCAGATCCTGAGCTGGAAGGACTACGACGAGCTGTGGGAGCTGGCCCACTTCGTCGCCGTCAGCCGGCCGGGGCACGTCCTCAACGTTTCGGGATTGCCGGCCCAGGACGTATCCTTGTTGGAGATTCCGGCACTGGCGATCTCCTCGACCGACTGTCGGAGCCGCGTCAACCGGGGTCATCCGGTCTGGTACCTGGTTCCCGACGGTGTCGTCCAGTACATCTCGAAGCACCACCTGTATCGGAGCACGCCATGACAGTTCAGCCCGAGGAGAAGCCGCTCACCCGGCGCGAGATCCGCGAGCGCGAGAGACGCGAGGCCGGTGCGGCCACGACCGCCGCCGTTCCGACGACGTCCCGCCGAGCTGCCACCGCGACCGCCACCACCGCCGGCGACATGCCCGTGCTGACCCCCACCCAGGCCCTGCGGATCACCCCCGTCGAGCCGAGCCCTGCGGGCGAGCCCGACCTGCGCACCTCCTCGATGGAGATCGTCGCCACCGAGAACGCCACGGGCCGCCAGCTGACCCGTCGGGAGCTGCGCGCACTGCTGGCGCAGCAGCAGGCGGAGAAGGTCGCCGCCGCCCCGGAGGCGGAGCCGCCCGCCGACGAGGAGCGGTCGGACGACGAGCGCTCCGACGACGTCGAGGGCGCCCTCGAGCGCGCCTCGGCGCTCCCGCCGACCGGGGCCGTCCCCGTGATCGAGGCGGCCGACGAGTCGCGCGATGCGGAGCCGGTGCCCGAGGAAGCTGCGGAGCAGGAGGCGGAGGGCGACGAGGACGTCGTCAGCGAGGACGCCCTCGAGGCGTCCGAGCAGGACGCGGACGAGTCCGCCGCCGATGCGAGCACGGACGCCGACGAGTCCGATGCGGCCGAGGTGCACGAGGCCGGGATCGAGAGCTCCTCCTCCGACGACGAGACGCCGTCCTCCGACGAGCGGAACGCGGACGACGAGCAGCCCGAGCAGCCGCATCTGAACACCGCGCTCTTCGCGTCGGTGGGCGGATCCCTCGACATCGCCGACGAGAAGGCCACCGAGATCACCGGGAGCTTCGAGCCGCCGATCGAGCACCTCGCCATCACCGAGGAGCTCGACAGCAAGTCGAAGGAGGAGGTGGACGCCTCGTTCGACTCCCTCATCGCGAGCGGAGTCGCCGCCACCGGTGCCGTCACCACCACCAACGCGCTGATCCTGCCGACCACGGGCCCCGGCGCGACCGTCGGCACCGACACGGGGGAGATCCTCGTCACCGGCTCGTTCGACCTCCCCCGCAGCCTCGGCTCCACGGGCCAGCACCCGAACCTCTACGACTCGCCCGATGTGGACCGCTACGTCGACCGCATCGACCGCGAGCAGCCCGCCGGCGAGTCCGAGCCGGTCCGGGCGTCCAGCGCCGTCTCCACGCACGCCGCCGGCACCTCGATGATCGCGCCCCAGAAGCGCGCCGGCGTGAGCGTCCCGGTGGTCCTCGCGATCACCGCGGCCGTCCTGCTGGTCGGCGCGATCGCGCTGTTCATCGGCGGCTTCGTGCTCAACATCTTCTGATCTCCACCACCGACACTGAAGGCTTCATGACTGCGACCGATTCCGCCCGCGCCCTGCTCCAGCTCGCGGCCACCGCCGCCGACTCCAAGGGCGGTGAAGACCTCGTCGCCCTCGACGTCTCGGGGCCGCTTCCGCTGGTCGACATCTTCCTCCTCGCCACCGGCCGCTCCGAGCGCAACGTGGTCGCGATCGCGAACGAGGTGGAGGACCGCCTGAACGACTCCGGCGCCAAGCTGCTGCGCCGCGAGGGCCGCGCGGAGGGCCGCTGGATCCTCCTCGACTTCGGCGACCTCGTCGTGCACGTCTTCCACGAGGAGGACCGCATGTACTACTCGCTCGAGCGCCTCTGGAAGGACTGCCCGACGGTGCCGTTCACCCTCGAGCAGCCGGTCGCCGTCGACTCGTCGACGTCCTCGAACTGACGAACACGCCCGGCGTGGGCGCTCGATTTCACTTCATGCGGTTCGTGTTGTAGTTTATTCGAGTTGCTTCCGCCGGGCGGAGGCAGAGCAAGACAGTACGACGCAAGGGTCCGTGGCGCAGCTGGTAGCGCACCTGCATGGCATGCAGGGGGTCAGGGGTTCGAATCCCCTCGGATCCACCGAACAGGTCCGCACTCCTCCGGGAGTGCGGACCTTCGTCGTTTCGGGCGCTGCAGGATCCGTCGCCGTCCTGACCGGCTCGGTCTTCTCCTGCTCGGGCCGGTCCGGCCCAGGCCTGTTCGTCTCAGGCCCGTCCTGCCCGTCCTTCCAGGCACGACCGTGCGAGTCCGGCCGCCGGGTCCCCAGGCTCGTCACGCACGGATCGGTCCGACCGGCTCGACATGGCCGCCGCACCCGGCGAGGAACCCGGAGAGCTCGCGCCACGCGTCCTCCTCGATCGTGGTGCCCGGGCGTCGTGCGAGATCGGCCAGGGCGTCCGTCAGCTCGTCGAGTCCCGTCATGATCCTCGTCCGCGCCGCTCCCGTCCCCTGCCATCCCGGCGCGTACGTCCTGACGTCGGGGTGGCTGTAGAGCACGGCCGTCTCGAACCACGGCGTCGGCAGACCCTGCAGGGCGAGGTGCTCCTTCAACCTCGCGGCCTGGATCCGGACCTGCCGGGCGGGGACGTGCTGCTCGACATGGGTGCGCACCGTCCACCGCGACGCCGTCCCCGGTGCGATCTGAACAGCGAAGGCCTCGGGCAGGGCGTCCTCGTCGACGAGGACGCCGTAGGAGGGGTGGACGGTACCGGGCCGCACGCCGTCGAAGACGACCCCCTGCCAGTACTTGGCCTCGATGATGAGCGCGCCGTATCGGGTGAGCAGCAGATGGTCGATCTGCGCGAGGAAGCGGCGCGTCGTGCGTGCCTCGACCGGTACGAAGACGACGTTCGTGGCGAGGACGCCGGACAATCCCGCCGAGGCGCACGCCTCCCGGATCAGAGTGTGCGAGACGGCCTCGCTCCTCCAGGTCCTGGCGAGCGCGTCCCGGGTCTGCTCGGCCTCCTCCTGCGCCGTCTCGAGCTCGGTCCGACCGAGGTCGCGCTCAGTCTCGTGCCTGCGCGTCAGTGCCTTCAGCGCCACCTCGTGGCTCCGGTCGCGCTCGGCGATCGTGCGCTGGTGCTCCTCCGAGGCCTCCTCCGCGGCCTGTTCCGCCGCCGCTCTCGCCGCGGCACGCCGTCGGCGGCCGGTGACGACAGTGATGAGGAGGGCCAGGAGCAGGGCGGCCGCGACGGCCCAGGGCAGGTGCTCGTTCATGGTCCCCAGGCAAGCACGGACCACCGACCGTGCGCCGCGACGGCTCCCGATCGCGCCGGTCCGGCAGACCGGCCGCGTGCCGACTTCCTCCACGCCGCGCGGTCTCGTCACCCGGTTCTCGATCGTGGACGCGCTGCTCGCCGGGCTCTTCGACGGAGTCGTGACCCGCCGCGAGGGGGATGCGCACGGCGATCTCGGACTCGGCTGCGGCGACCACACGGACGGCGAGCTCGTGATCCTCGACGGCGTGCACCGGCTCTTCCGGGGTGACGGCTCCGTGGCCGTCCTCGCGCCCGACGACGTCCTCGCCTTCGCGGAGGTCGCACGGTTCGAGCCCGACCACGTCCTCCCGGTCGAGGACCTCGTCTCCCTCGACGCTCTGCTGGCCGCGGTGCGCTCGCTCGTGCCCCGTCCGAACGTCTTCGTCGGCGTCCGCCTGCGCGAGCGGGCGGAGGCCCTGACTCTCCGCCGGCCGATCGCGCAGGCGAAGCCCTACCGCCGCCTGCGGACGCGATCCGCGATCAGCACGAGGTCCGCCTGACCGGCGTCGAGGGCACGCTGCTGGGCTTCGTCGGCCCGGAGCCGTTCCAGGGGATCAGTGTCGCCGGCCTGCACGCGCACGTCGTCGACACCACCGGCGGGATCGGCGGTCACGTGCTCGCCGTCTCCGGAGTCACCGGCCCTGCTCGAGATCGAGCAGTACGGCGGCACGACCGTCCGACTGCCCGAGTCGGTCGACTACCTGCGAGCCGACCTCGACACGGCGGCCGACGCCGACGCCGCGATCCGCGCCGTCGAGACCGACCCCCCGCGCTGAGCGGCCCTACCCTGGACGCATGCCCACACTGCGCGACGTCCACGCCGTCATCGACCGCCTCTGGCCCGAGGCGGCCGCCGAGAGCTGGGACGCGCCCGGCCTGGTCACCGGCGACCCCGACTCCGCGGTCGAGCGGATCCTGCTCACGGTCGACGTGGTCTCCGACACCGTCGCTGAGGCCGTCGACGGCGGATACCAGCTCCTGATCGCGCACCACCCGCTGCTGCTGCGCGGCGTCACCTCGATCGCCGAGGACGGCTACAAGGGCCGCCTGCTCGCGGACCTCATCCGGGGCGGCTGCGCACTGATCTCGGCCCACACGAACGCCGACATCGTGGCCGACGGGGTCTCGGACGTGATCGCCACCCGCCTGGGCCTGACCGGCACGACTCCGCTCGTCCCGGGCGCCGACGCGTCGGTCGGGCTCGGCCGGGTGGGCGACCTGCCCGAGGAGGTGACGCTCGGACGCCTGGCCGGAGCGGTGGCCGAGCTCCTGCCGGCCACCGCAGGGGGAGTGCGGGCCGCGGGCGGCTACGAGACGCCCGTGCGCCGCGTGTCGCTCTGCGGGGGAGCGGGGGACTCGCTCCTGGACGCCCCCGCGGTCCGCACGAGCGACGTCTTCATCACCGCCGACCTCCGGCACCACCCGGCGTCCGAGGCGCGCGAGAGAGCCCTGCACGGCACCGGGCCCGCCCTCATCGACGTCTCGCACTGGGCGAGCGAGTGGCTGTGGCTCGACGTCGCCGCGACCGCGCTGCGGGAGGCCCTGCCCACGGTCACCGTCGAGGTGAGCGAGACCCGCACCGACCCGTGGGATTTCGCGATCGTTCACTGACCCGCCGCGGGCGCGGGAGAATGGACGCGGCGCGCCCGTACTGCGTGCCGGGAACGAGGACCGCCACGTGAAAGCCAGCCCCGCACACCAGCGCGAACTCCTGACTCTGGCGAGTCTGGACACGAGGGGCGCGCAGCTGCGCCACGCCCTCGCGACGCTCCCGCAGATCGCGCGGATCCAGGCGATGCAGGCCCGCGACAACGAGACCCGCCGCTCCCTCGCCGAGCGCACCGGGCGCCTCGAGGACGTGCGCACCGAGCTCGGGCGCATCGAGTCCGACGTCAGCGTGGTCGAGAAGCGCCTCACCCGCGATCGCGACCGCCTGCAGACCGCGTCCGCGGCCAAGGACATCGCCGCGCTCGAGAGCGAGATCACGTCCCTCGTGAAGCGCCGGGGAGACCTCGAGGACATCGAGCTGACCCTGATGGAGCGGATCGAGGGCATCGAATCCGAAGTCGCCGCGGCCCAGGCCGAGCGCGACGAGGTCGTCGCCTCGCTCGGGACCCTCGCCGAGGAGCGCGACGCGCAGGCCGAGAAGCTCCGCGACAAGCAGGAGGCGCTAGGCCGGGACCGCGCCGATCTGGTGACGACCCTTCCGGAGGACCTGGTCGAGCTGTACGAGAAGCAGCGCGCCCGCTACGGGGTCGGTGCGGCCCTCCTCCGCGGGAAGGTGTCGGAGGGGAGCGGCGTGGCCCTCACCGAGTCGGACCTCTCCTGGATCCGCGCCTCCGCTCCGGACGAGGTCGTCCTCTGCCCCGACAGCGGCTGCATCCTGGTGCGCGGCGAGGAGTCCACCCTCGCCTGAGCCGTACACTGGACGGGCGAACGGGCCGGCAAGACGGTCGCGTCACCGCGGCGAGAGCCGTGGTGCCGAGGAACGTCCGGGCTCCGCAGAGCAGGGCGGTGGGCAACACCCACCCGGGGCGACCCGCGAGACAGTGCCACAGAGAACAGACCGCCGTCGGCTCCGGCCGGCGGTAAGGGTGAAACGGTGGTGTAAGAGACCACCAGGGGCCGGAGTGATCCGGTCCGCTCGGTAAACCTCGCCCGGAGCAAGGTCAGACAGAGGACGATGCGGCTGCTCGTCGGGTCCTCGGGTAGACCGCTGGAGGGTCACGGCGACGTGGCTCCGAGAGAGATGGCCGTCCAGCGCCCGCCGAGAGGCGCGGCGTGAACAGAACCCGGCGTATCAGCCGACCCCTTCGCCACGAGATGCCCCGCCCCGGCGGGGCATCTCGCGTCTCCGCCCGCCGCAGTCCTCGCGCTCCCGTCCGCGCTGGCAGCGCGACGGCGGGGCGCGGCGGCTCCGGGGTCTCGACACGCCGCTCCGCGGCTCCTCGACCAGCACGACGCGGCCGACGTCTCGCCCTGCACGGGCGGACGCAGGGGCTCCTCCAACGGCGCCCGGTAGGCGCCGGTCCGGCGGAGAGGTCTCCCTCAGCCGCTGTTCGGCTACTCGACCAGCACGGCCCCGGACGTGCGCGCCGCACCCCGTCGTCGCTGATCACTGAGACACGACCACTGAGCCTGCGCAGTCCGCCCACGTCCCTGCACCGCCGCGCCGCTCGCAAGGCGAACCGGTGGAACGCGTACCAGCGTTTCGCCGTAGCCGTCCGCACCCCGCTCCCCGGAACCCGCCACCTCCCTCAGCCGACCGCGCCGCGGCGGGCGGGGACCGCCGCGGAGAAGACTCAGTCCCGCCCTGCGAGCGCGGCCGCGCCGAGGATGCCGGCGTTGTTCCGGAGCGCCGCCGGGATGATCGGGGTGCGCAGGTCGAGCAGCGGCAGGAACTCGTCGTGGTGCTTGGAGATGCCGCCGCCGACGATGAAGAGGTCCGGCCAGAGCAGCGCCTCGAGGTGGGAGTAGTAGCGCTGCAGGCGCTTGGCCCAGTGCTTGTAGTCGAGGTCGTCGCGCTCCTTGGCGGCGAACGAGGCCTTCTTCTCGTAGTCGCCGCCGTGGATCTCGAGGTGGCCGAGCTCGGCGTTGGGGATGAGGATACCGTCGTGGATCTGCGCCGTCCCGATGCCGGTGCCGAGCGTGGTCATGATGACCAGGCCCTTCGTGTCCTTCGCCGCTCCGAAGCGCGACTCGGCGTAGCCCGCCGCGTCGGCGTCGTTGACGAAGAAGATGTTCCGGCCGATCGCGTCCTCGAACAGCTTCTCGGCCTCGAGGCCGATCCACTCGTCGGACACGTTCGCCGCCGACATCGTGCGCCCGTGGACGACGACGGCGGGGAAGCAGATGCCGACCGGGGTGTCCGAGGGCAGGTCCGGGATCTTCTCGAGGATCTGCTGGACGGTGGCGACGATGTCCTTCGGCGTGCCGCCCGGGGGAGTGGCGAGCTTCATCCGGTCGCTGAGCAGAGTGCCCGCGGCCAGGTCCACCGAGGCCCCCTTGATGCCCGTTCCCCCGATGTCGATCCCGATGGCGGTCGCCGCAGCAGTCATAGCGGCCATGCTAGCGAAGGGCGAGGGGTGCGGACCGACGCGGGCTGCGGCGTAGGATCGCGGCATGGCTGACGGCGACGCGAACTCCTGGTGGTACAACCTCAAGGCCGGCACGGTGGAGCAGGGATTCGTGTCCCCCTCCGTCGACCGGGTCGGGCCCTTCTCCTCGCGCGAGGAGGCGGAGCACGCCCTCGAGCGGCTGCACGAGAACAGCCGCAAGTGGGCCGAGGAGGACGCCGCCGAGGACCGCTGAGCCCAGCTACTCGTAGCTGTGCTCCGCGCCGGGGTAGGCGCCGGACTCGACGTCGTCCCGGTACGCGGTGACCGCTCCGGTGAGCACGCCGCGGAGGTCTGCGTACTGCTTCACGAAGCGGGGGATCCGGCCGGTGGTGAATCCGGCGAAGTCCGTCCACACGAGCAGCTGTCCGTCGACGTGCGGTCCCGCTCCGACTCCGATCGTGGGGATGCGCAGCTCCGCCGTCACCTGACGTGCCGCGTCGGCGGGCACCATCTCGAGGACGACGGCGAAGGCGCCGGCCTCCTGGACGGCGCGCGCGTCGGCGAGCAGCTGCTCGATCCCCTCGCCGCGTCCCTGGACCATGTGGCCGCCGAGCCCGTGCTCGCTCTGCGGCGTGAAGCCGATGTGCGCCATCACGGGGATGCCCGCCTCGACGATGCGCCGGATCTGCTCGGCGGAGCGGACTCCGCCCTCGAGCTTCACCGCGTGGGCGTGCGTCTCCTTCATGAAGCGGAACGCCGTGTGGAGCGCGTCGTCGGGGCCCGACTCGTAGGAGCCGAAGGGCATGTCCGCGACGACGAAAGCGCGATCGACGGCCCCGGCGACGGCCCGCGCCAGCGGGATGAGCTCGTCGACGGTGACGGGCAGAGTGGTGTCGTAGCCCAGCACCGTGTTGCCGGCCGAGTCGCCCACGAGGAGGAAGTCGATCCCGGCGTCGTCGAAGATCTTCGCCGTCAGCTGGTCGTAGCTGGTCAGCCCGGTGATGCGGACACCGGAGTCCTTCGCGTTCTGGAAGTGGCGGGTTCGAACGCGTTTCACGGGCTGCGCTGACATGGGCGCCAGTCTACGGCGCGCCTCGGGCGCCCCGCGGGCTCCGGCCGGAGGCAGTAGCCTGAGGGTCGAAACAGGAGGGGTCTGGATGGACAAGCAACGGGACTTCGTTCTTCGCACCATTGAAGAGCGAGGGATCAAATTCGTTCGCCTCTGGTTCACCGACGTCGTCGGCACGCTGAAGTCGGTCGCGATCGCGCCGGCCGAGGTCGAGGGCGCGTTCGCGGAGGGGCTCGGCTTCGACGGCTCCGCCATCGAGGGCCTCACCCGCTCCTTCGAGGCCGACGTCCTCGCCCACCCGGATCCGTCGACCTTCCAGATCCTCCCGTGGCGCGGGGAGATCGATCCGACGGCGCGGATGTTCTGCGACATCACCACGCCGGACGGCCAGCCCGCCGTCGCCGATCCCCGCAACGTCCTCAAGCGCACGCTGGCGAAGGCGGCCGAGCGGGGCTTCACCTTCTACACGCACCCGGAGATCGAGTTCTACCTCCTCAAGTCGTCGTCCTTCGGCGCCGAGGGTCCGGAGCCGGTCGACTCCGCCGGGTACTTCGACAACGTCCCCGGAGGCACGGCGCACGACTTCCGCCGCCGCTCCGTGCGCATGCTGGAGGATCTCGGCATCTCGGTGGAGTTCAGCCACCACGAGGCGGGCCCCGGCCAGAACGAGATCGACCTCCGCTACGCGGACGCGCTCACCACGGCCGATAACATCATGACCTTCCGCACCGTGATCAAGGAGGTGGCGATCGAGCAGGGCGTCTACGCGACGTTCATGCCGAAGCCGCTCTCCGGGCACCCCGGCTCGGGCATGCACACGCACCTCTCGCTCTTCGAGGGCGACGTCAACGTGTTCTACGAGCAGGGCGCCCAGTACCAGCTCTCGAAGCTCGGCCGCCAGTTCATCGCGGGCCTGCTCAAGCACGCGCCCGAGATCACCGCCGTGACGAACCAGTTCGTCAACTCCTACAAGCGGCTCTGGGGCGGCGACGAGGCGCCCAGCTACGTCTCGTGGGGCCACAACAACCGCTCCGCCCTCGTGCGCGTTCCGCTCTACAAGCCCAACAAGGGGCAGTCCTCGCGGATCGAGTACCGGGCGCTGGACTCCGCGGCGAACCCCTACCTGGCGTACTCGCTGCTCCTGGCGGCCGGGCTCAAGGGCATCGAGGAGGGCTACGAGCTCCCCGCCGAGGCCGAGGACAACGTCTGGGCGCTCTCGGACGCGGAGCGCCGGGCGCTCGGCTACGGCGCTCTGCCCGCCAGCCTCGACCGCGCCATCTCGCTGATGGAGGAGTCGGAGCTCGTCGCCGAGACGCTGGGCGAGCAGGTGTTCAACTTCGTGCTGCTGAACAAGCGCAAGGACTGGGCCGAGTACCGCGCCCAGGTCACGCCGTACGAGTTGCGCAGCAACCTCGAGATGCTCTGACCCTTCGGCCATGCCCCGCGAACGCTCCCTCCGCGATGTCGCACGCCTCGGCTTCGCCGCGCTCGGCGAGACCGGGTCGCGGTTGGCCGAGGCGGAGGAGCTGGCCGGGCGGCAGCTCGAGTCGGTGCTGCCCTCCTTCGCCCGCGTGGCGGACCCGGACGAGGCGCTGCTCGCTCTGATCGACCTGCTTCGGCGGCACCGCGACCGGATGGACGCGGTCCTCGCCGACGACGACGCCCTGACCCGGCTGCTGCTGGTGGTGGGGGCCTCGTCCGGCCTCGCCGACTTCCTGCAGCGCCGGCCGGACGAGCTGGCCAGCGTCCTCGAACCCGTCCGCACCCTCCCGGGG
Source organism: Rathayibacter sp. AY2B3 (assembly GCF_002931755.1). NCBI lineage: Bacteria > Bacillati > Actinomycetota > Actinomycetes > Micrococcales > Microbacteriaceae > Rathayibacter > Rathayibacter sp. AY2B3. Next base: position 89,255 of record NZ_PSUG01000002.1, read on the forward strand.
CGCGCCGAGATGAAGGCGGAGCTCCTCGAGTCGGTCGGCGCCGTCGACGGCTTCTCGTCGCTCCGGGAGGAGGCGGGCTGGACGGCGCTGCGCGTGCGGTACCGCCGCCTCCTCACCAGGATCGTCGTCCACGACCTGAGCCAGGCCGACCCCGTTGCGGCGATCGACCGGGTGACGAGGGCGCTGGCCGACCTCGCCGGAGCCGCGCTGGAGGCGTCCCTCGCCGTGGCGCGGACCGAGCTGGTCGAAGGCACGGGCCGCTTCGGCCGGGACGAGGTCGCCGCCACCCGCTTCGCCGTCATCGGCATGGGCAAGGCGGGAGCGTCCGAGCTCAACTACGTCAGCGACGTCGACGTGATCTTCGTCGCGGAGGGCGACCCGGAGAAGGAGCTGACGAACGCCCGCGCGATCGACGTCGCCACCCGGCTCGCCGTGCTCCTCATGCGCGGGACGTCCGCGCTGGCGATGGAACCGGAGCTCTGGGAGGTCGACCCGAACCTGCGCCCGGAGGGCAAGCAGGGTGCGCTCGTGCGCACTCTCGAGTCGCACATCACCTACTACGACCGGTGGGCGAAGAGCTGGGAGTTCCAGGCGCTCCTGAAGGCGCGTCCGCTCGCGGGCGACCCCGAGCTCGGGCGGGCGTACGTCGACGCGGTGGCGCCGAAGGTGTGGTCGAGCGCGTCCCGCGAGAACTTCGTCGAGTCGGTGCAGCGGATGCGGGAGCGGGTCACCGAGAACATCCCGCAGAACGACGTCCACTACCAGATCAAGCTCGGGCCCGGCGGTTTGCGCGACATCGAGTTCACCGTCCAGCTGCTCCAGCTCGTGCATGGGCAGACCGACGACGAGATCCACATGCCCGGTACGCTCCTCGCTCTGGGCGCCCTCGCCGACCGCGGGTACATCGGGCGCTCCGCTGCGGAGGAGTTCGCGCAGGACTACCGCGCGCTGCGGCTGCTCGAGCACCGCCTGCAGCTGCGACGCCTGCGCCGCACGCACCTGATGCCGCGGGACGAGCACGAGCTGCGCACCCTCGCCCGCTCCAGCGGCCTCGCCCGCACGGCGGAGGAGCTGCTGACGGTGTGGAACAGCATCAAGCACCGCGTCCGCGGTCTGCACGAGCGCCTGTTCTACCGGCCGCTGCTGTCCGCCGTCGCCGCGCTGTCCGACGGCGGCGCCGAGCTCTCGACCGGTCAGGCGGAGGCGCGCCTGGCCGCCATCGGCTTCGCCGACGCACGCGGGGCGCTCGGCCACATCGCGGCGATGACCTCCGGCGTCTCGCGGCGCGCGAGCATCCAACGCCATCTCGTGCCGGTGATGCTGCAGTGGTTCGCCGACGGTCCGGACCCCGACTACGGACTCCTCGCCTTCCGGCGGCTGAGCGACGCGCTCGGCGGGACGCCCTGGTTCCTGCGGATGCTCCGTGACTCCTCCGGCGCTGCGAAGCGGCTCACGACGGTGCTCTCGGGCTCGCGCTTCGTGGGCGAGCTGCTCGACCGCATCCCGGAGTCGGCGGCCTGGCTCGAGGACGACGACGCTCTCCGGCCCCGGAGCGCGGCGCAGCTCGCCGAGGAGGTCCGCGCCGTGCTCGCGCGGCACGAGACGTCTGACGCGGTCGCCTCGGTCCTCCGCTCGATGCGCCGGCGCGAGGTGCTGCGGACCGCCATGGGAGGCGTGCTCGGTCTCAGCTCGATCGAGGAGATCGCGACCAGCCTCACCGACATCATCAGCGCGCTGCTGGGCGGCGTGCTCGCCGCCGTCCGGCGCGGCAGTGCGACGCGGCCCGGCGCCGACGCGGAGTTCGCGATCATCGGCATGGGCCGCTACGGAGGGGCGGAGCTGGGCTTCGGGTCCGACGCCGACGTGATGTACGTCCAGCGCCCCGGCACGGCCGAGCCGCACCAGGCCCAGCTCTACTCGCAGTTCGTCGTCGCCGAGCTGGTCCGGCTCACGGAGGACTCCCGCCTGCCGCTCGACCTCGACGCCGACCTGCGGCCCGAGGGCAAGAACGGGCCGCTCGTGCGCTCCCTCGACTCCTACCGCGCCTACTACGCCCGCTGGTCCCTGACCTGGGAGGCGCAGGCGCTGCTCCGGGCGCGGGGAGTGGCGGGGGACCGGTCGCTCATCGAGGACTTCGAGGAGTTGGCCGACGGGGTCCGCTATCCGGGAGCGGTCTCCGACCGCGACATCCGCGAGGTGAAGCGGATCAAGGCACGGGTCGAGAGCGAGCGTCTGCCGCAGGGCGCCGACCCCCGCCGTCACCTCAAGCTCGGCCGTGGATCGCTGAGCGACGTCGAGTGGCTGGTGCAGCTCCTCCAGCTGCAGCACGCGCGGCGGACCGCGGCGCTGCGGACCACCTCGACCCTCACCGCCCTCGCGGTCGCGGAGGAGGAGGGCATGGTCGGCCCGCAGGACGCGGAGCGGCTGCGTGCCGCGTGGATCCTCGCCTCCCGTGTCCGCTCGGGCACCACGCTCTGGGGCAACCGCACCAGCGACGTCCTCCCGACCGACCGCCGGCAGCTCGAGGGCGTCGCGCGCCTGCTGGAGTACCCGGCCGGGTCCGCGACGGCGCTCGAGGACGACTACCTCGGCGTGACCCGCCGCTCCCGCGCGGTCTTCGAGCGCCTGTTCTACGGGCCGGCCGCGGGAGACGCTCCCTCCTACCGCTGACGCCCGCGCTCCGGGGACGGCGAAGGGCCGCCCCTCCGAGGAGGAACGGCCCTTCGGCAGTGCTGCGGGATCAGACCCCGTAGTACAGCTCGAACTTTCCACCGGTGGTTGAGGGTCGTGGTCTGATGTCGTGATTGGCGCCATTCCGGCGATCTGGTGGTGGTGGATGGTTGGCCGTCAGGGGGTGGAATCGGTGCTCTTGCGGACTGGCTGCGGACCGAGGGTGTGGATCCGATCCACCCCCTCAGTGAAGCTCTCCGCTCCGGGGGGGCAGCCGGAGACGCAAGGGTGTCGGTAGTGCCGACGCCCTTCTCGAGAGCACCTGTTGCAGCTGCAACACCTGGCGTATCTACGCCACCTGACACGGATGCCTCACCTGGCTAGTCCTGGCCACCTGTCGGGATTCCGACAGCTGTCCCATTTGGGACGCCCGCTTACTGACCACTTCTGGTCAGTACCGCTCAGCGCCCCTCTCGCGCGGTGGCCCCTCCGACCGTCCGGGAGTGCCTAGGCGCTGCGGAAGGCCGGGAGCGGCTCTGTCACCGGCTCCTGGCGTGCGTTGTAGTTCATGGCGCCCGGACGGCACGGGTTCGCGACGATCTTCCGGCGCAACCACTCGGTCAGGACGTCCTCTTCGATCTCCACGCGGTGCGTGCCGAGCCGACGATGAGGCATCCCCTCGCGCAGCCAGTTCTGAACCGTCGTTCGGGTCCGCTTCACCCGCCGAGCAGCTCCACGGACCGAGTACGCGGTCACGCTGCTCGCTCCCCGAAGCGCGACGCCCGCTGGTTCGTGATCTTCGTCCGCAGCCACAGCGTCAGGTCGTCCTCCCGTATCCGCACGTCGTACTCCGAGAGGCGCTCGTGAGGGAGTCCCTCGCGCAGCCACCGCTGGACCGTGACGCGATCGCGCTTGATGCGCCTCGCCGCCTGCCGGACGTTGAACACAGAAGAAGCCTCGACCATGCAGTGATTCTGCACGATCGAGGCCCCCCTCTGAAGGACTGCTACCCGATAGGACCCTACCAGCGGCCGCGACCCGCGTCCTGGTCCCGCCACTCGTTGCTGCTGCCGATCCGCCGGTCGGAGACATCCGCCATCCGCGCCTCGTGGTACTCGGCAGTCCACGGGTTCTGCACGTAGATCGCTGGCGGAGTGGCCGACTGCTGCGCGAGCTGCATCTGCATCTGCAGAGACGCGGCCAAATGCCGGTTGAGGAGTCCTGTGTCGACGACACTTTCAGCGCGGCCGGCTTCAGCGACGCGGACCACGGTGCCGCCTTCGCGGGGGTTGATCGTCGCGCCGTCGGCGAGCTCCGGAATGCCCGGGATCGAGATGTTGAGGCCGATCGCGGAGAGGCCGGAGAGCGCCGAGTTGATGCCGCTGATGCCCGAGTTCACGAAGCTGATGGCGGAGTTCACAAAGTCCCGCACGTTCGCCATCCCGTCGCCGACCATGCCGGCGAAGCCGTCGACGATGTCGCGGACGGTCTGCCCGAACTGCTGGCCGGCATCGAATGCGAACTGCATGAAGTCCCCGAACGGCCCGCCCACGGACTTGATGAAGCCCTGCAGATCGTTGAACGCGGTCGGGTCGCCGAGGACCTTCAGGAGCGCCGTCCACATGCCGATCCCGAACTCGACAACGTCGATGAGGAAGTCGAGCACAGGCTTCAGCTCGGAGACCGCGCGGATGACGTCGACGATCACGGGGACCGCGGCGATGAACAGGTCGACGAGCTTGGGCAGGAGTTCCGAGATGAGGGGAAGCACGACCGGAGCGAGGTCGCGGATGGCCTCGGTGAGGCCGTCTGCCAGGACGGGCAGAAGGGGCTGCACAGCGGTCAGGATGTCGGTGAAGAGCGGGGCGAGAACGGTGAGCAGCTCGCCGAGCAGAGGGCCGACGTTCGATGCGAGCTCACCCGCGAAGGACCCGAACGCGCCGAGGGCCTCCGCGACAGCGGGGAGCGCTGGGGCGATGCCGTCGATGCCGGCGAGCAGCCCGTCGAAGAACTCCGTCAGGCCGGTCGTGAACACCGGCTGCGAGAGCGCTTCTGCGACTTGCGAGAAGAGGCCGCCGATGCCAGCGCCGGCGCCGCTCATGATGTCCGCGAGGACCGGTGCGAGGACGCCGAAGAGGGACGCGATCGGGCCGAGGGCCGTCGCGAGACCGGTGGCACCCTCTGCCGCGCCGCCGAACAAGGTGCTCAGCGCCTCCTGAGCGCCCGAGGATGCGACAGCCTCAGCGATGCCGGCGAGGCCGCTTGCGAGGGTCGCCAGGCCGCCGCCACCGGCTGCCTGCGCGGCGTCAGCGATCGAGGAGATGATCGACCCGGCCGAGAACAGGACCGAGCCGAGCTCCTTCGCGGCCGTGATGCCGCCGTCGATCCAGCCCTTCAGACTCCCGTCCGCGGCGGCCGCGCCGACGAACTCGCCGAATCGGGTGGTGAGATCCGAGATCCACTGCGCGAGGCGCGGGAGGTAGTCAGAGCCGACGAGGCCCAGATCCACGAGGGCCGAGGTGAAAGCTCCCGTGCCGCCCGAGGCGATCGCGATGCTCTCGTTCAGCCGCCCGAACAGCTGCTCAAGGGCGGCGCCAGAGAGGGCGGACTGGAAGCCCTCCGCGAGCGAGGCAGTCCAGGATCCGAGAGCCGAGGCGGTGCCTTCGAGGCCGTCCCGGATGCCGGGGAAGATCGAGTCGGAGAGCTCGCGGAGAGGCTGCGCGGCCTGGTCCCAGAACCCGTCTCCGATGACGTCGCCGAGACCCTTCCAGCGTTCGATGACGTCGCCGAGCCTGTCGCCCATCTGCGACAGCGCGACCGCGAGGACAGCCACGGAGACGCCGGCGCCGACGATGAGGGCCGGCGCGAGGGCCGACACCGCGAGGATGGACGACAGGCTCGCTGCGAGGGTCGCGAGACCCCCGCCCGCGGAGATGCCCACGGCGGCGAGAGACGCGATCGACGACGCGACGGCCGCGATCTTCGGAAGCGCCCGGTCGAGGTTCGCCAGGCGCTCCCCGATGCCCTTGAAGAGGTCAGCGCCGAGACGAGCGCCGGACAGCGCTGCGAGAGCGGATCCGATCTTCGCGACCGATGTCGGCGCCAGCGAAGCGGTGACCGAGATGTTCCGAGGCCGGGTGAGAACCGCCATGCGAGTCGACGCGACGCCCGCGTCGACTGCGGCGTTCATCGTGATCGTCTGACCGTCCCAGTGGTCGATGAACCGCTTGATCGTCCTCTCGGCGGGACGCATGTCCGCGTCGACGTTGATCTTCAGGTGCGCCATCCGCTCGATGCGCTCGAGGGTCTTCTTCAGGTCTTCCCGGAAGCGTGATGCGTCCGGCAGGACCCGAATCGTGACGCGACCGACTGACTTGCTGCCTCCGAGCGCCATCAGCCGGCCACCTCCGACAGCTGGCGCTCGAGCCGCATCACCGCGAGATCCTCGCGAGCAGCCTCCCGCCACTCCTCCGCCGTGGGCAGCTGACTGCGCACTTCCGGGTAGTGCGGCCGGAGGACGTCGTACACCTGGCAGAGCGCGTCCGCCATCACGCCGGCCGCGTCGATCGCCGCCAGCGCCGCCTCCGCCTCCGAAAGCCCGAGCTCGTCGACCACCGCGGCGACGTCACGCACCCGCTGCATCGGAGTCGGGTCGGCGGCTAGGAGGGCGTACCGCACCATGTTGGCCGCGAGGGAGCGGCGGTCGAGGGTGGCTTCAGTCAAGGTCTTCTCCGTCGTCGGGGGTGGTCTGCGCTGTCGGCATGGCGGGCGTGAGCGAGCTACGCAGCTCGGCGACCGACGCGAGGAAGGCGCGGCGCCCCGCCACAGCCAGTGAGAGACGCGCTCCCGCGTCAGGACGCCACCGAGCGAGGTCTTCCCGGACGAAGGCAAGCGAACGCTCCACATCGCGACGCAGCGCGGCGAACTCGACGGCCACGCGGTCCTCGTCGACGCGCGTCCTGTTCACGACCAGCTCGATCGCCTTTCTCGACGGGTGAAGAGTCGGCCGGAGGACGAAACCGCCGATCAGGTGCTGCCGGGGGGTGAACCGGAACAGGTCAGTGGTGCCCGACACGGGAACGGTGACGGTGACAGCGAAGCCCGGAAGCGGCCCCTCCGGCGAGGCCATCCGCTGCTCGGCGACGGCGAAGCCCGGGACGTCCCAGTCCACGGCCGGCACGTCGAGCTCGGACAGCGCCAGCACCTTGGCCGCCTCGACCTCGAACGCTCGAGCCGACAGACGGGCGGCTTTGGCGAGGCCCTCGGTCAAGCGAGCGTCGAGCACGCCCGGGAGGGACGGGCCCGCGAAGAGCGGTGATCCAGGCATTCGCGGAACCCTTCAAAAGTGGTCGATTTCGTGTTCGGCGGAGCGGTCCCGGGACGACCCGAATCCGCGGGATTCCGGGGCAGAACAGCCCACGGGACCCCCTGAGAAAAAAACCCCCAGACTCATGCGCACCGCGTCCAGCAGAACGCGAAGCGGTCGGTCATGGACCGGGCCGGGGAGGGGTGGAGGCCCCCCTGTCGAGTGGAGGGTGACGGCCGCCGAGGCCAACGTGGAGAGAAGGAGGAGACACATGTACTGCGGCGGCCGTCGTGCTCGGCGCGTGTCGCAGCCGAGCGGTGGGGCGGGCACAGCAGGAGCGGCTGCCGTGCCCGAGCTTCTACTTGACCGAGCTGATCTTGACGATCGAGGTCGGGTCGGGGAACGCGAACGCGATGCGCATGATGGCGCGGATCGCGACCTTGTCGAACTCCAAGAATCGGGAGCGGTCGACCACGTAGTCGATGTTGGTGCGGATGATCGTGTAGCTGCGATCACTCGGGATGCCCCAGACGACGCCGGCCTCGACGCGGCTGGACACGTACAGCGGGATGCCGAGCACCTGGCGCTGGATCCCGTTGGTCGCGCCGGTCCCGAACAGAGGCAGCGCAGAGTCCTCGGAGACGGTGAGCTTCGCGAGCTGCGACGCGATCGCCGGGGTCGTGACCCACGCGGAGACGGTGGCGCCCTTCGACTCGGCGATCGCGAGCGCGTCGATGAACGGGGCGAGTCCCTCGGGTGCGGCGCCGAGCCACGAGTACTGGACGGACTCGAGGCCACGGGCGATGGGGCTGCCGTTCGCGGGCGCGTCGGGGGCGAAGAACGCGGCGTCTACCTTCTTCGCCATGTCGCGGGCGAGGCCCTGCTGGATGAGCTCGGCGGCCTCCGGGCTGGTGTCGTCGGCGAGCTCGGACGAGATGATCGACAGGCCGGCGAGCTTCGTAGGCGTGACGGTGATCGAGTCGGCGGCGGCCTGCGACGTGGGGATCTCTCCGCCCTCGGCGACCCACGCGGCGGTGGGGTCCTCGGTGATGAGGGGGAAGGTGTACGACGAGCCGGCGGTCGAGACGAGGGTCGTCAGCGCGAGCGCGAGGGACTCCTGCGCGAGGGGGCGGACAATGAGCGCGCCGGTCGCGGACTGGTCGAACTGGTGAAGGGTGGGGGAATCGGTAACCACGGTGTGCTCCAGGGGATGAGAGTGCCATCAACCGGACGAGCTGCTGCTACGAGTCCGGGCGGCCCCCTGGGCCAGTCGTGTCGGTGCTCCCGGGTTCCAGACCATGCGGAAAGCCCCGACCCGTCCAGTATCGCATGGACGAGCCGGGGCCGGGAGGGTGTGTGCTAGGTCGACGAGACCGACGCGGCGCCCTTCTCGCGCGACTCCTGCATCAGGCTCGTCAGCGGGTTCGACGCGTGGCTGTCCTGCGGGTGCTGCATCCGGCTGAGAACCGCCATCACCGGATTGAACGGCGCGGGCGGGCTGGACGCTGCGAACAGATACCCGCGCTCCCCGTGCAGCGCCAAAAGGGCGGCGGTGACCTTCTCCGCGTCGACGGCGCCCTCATCGGTCAGGAACTCGGCCAGGTCGTGGCCGGCGCTCCACACGTCCTCAGGGCGGTGAAGGGCGTGAAGCTGCATCGACTCCGGCCGGATCGTCGAGGGCGTGCTGGCGAGGCGTTCGACCTCCGCACGCTGCAACGCCGTGACGGTGCCCCTGAGCGTCTCCGTCTCCGCCTCCGCGTCACGGACACGCTGGCGCAGCTTCGCGAACTCCGACCGCGGCTCCTCCGGCGTCTCGGGCTCCTCGGCGGGCTCCTCCTGGTCCTCCTCGGCGAGATGCTCCGCGGACTGGTGCAGCGCCTCGTCGAGAGTCGCGAAACCCTCCGGCGTCTCCTCAGTGGTCTCGGTCTCGGGCTCCATCAGTGGTCCTCCTCGTTCTGGTCGGTCAGCGGGATGATCGGATCCACCAGGCTGTTGAACTGCATGTCAGTCCGGATCGCTCCGATGTCGTTCTCACTCCACGGGCCGTTGGGAGTGAGCGCCGATGCGAGGGTCAGGCCGACCAGGTACAGGGTGTCGACGATCCCCTGCCCGTTCAGTCCCCGCTCGTTCACGATCCGGATCGCGCTCTGCCGGCGCTTGAGGTTGTCGATGGTCGCGAGGTACTCAGCGATGATCTCGTCGGCGGCCTCGTTGATCCGTTCGAGGTAGTCGCGCTGGTCCTGCTCGGACCACTCGGGCTGTTTGCTCATAGTGTCTTCCTCTCGTCCTGGCTGCTCTTCTGTAGGTCTACGAGAGCGGCGCCTGTAGGTGGTCTCTTCTGAATCTCGAAGAGGGAATCGGACGCCCGCTTCCGGCAGGAAGTGGGCTTGGTATCTATGTCTCTGGTTACTTCGTGGTCTCTTACTGGTAGTAGGCAACGGTTTCCGGTTCGGACGGAAATGGTTTCCGGTTCGATCTGCACCAGTTGCACCTGGTCACGCAGCAGTTGCACACGGTGGACCGCGAACCGGAAACCGTTGCCTGTTCTCAGTGGTGCTCCAACCACGCATCGTCGGCGTCCCGCAGCTCATCCGGCACGGCCAGGATGTAGACGTTCCGGTACCACTTGCCGGATGAGCTGCGGCGCTTACCCACCGTGATGAGGTCCGCTAGCTCGAGCGTCTTGATGTGGGTGCTGACCGACCGGACGGTCTGCATCGTCTCCTCGGCGATCGTCTCCCGCGACGGGTACGCCCACCCTTCGCGGACGTTCTCCATGTCGCCGAGGAACAACAGGATCAGCTTCTCGCCAGGGAGTAGCCGGCGGCGCTCGCCCAGGTCCCACAGCTCCTTGACTGACCACGCCCACTTGCGTCCGGACAGGCTCATCCATCGCCGTCCCTCGAGTTCAAGCGCCGTGCCTCGTCGGCCGCGGCCGCCAGTGCGACCGACAGCGCTGCGGCCTCGTCGCCGATGTACTCGTCTTCGGCCAGGAGCTCGACGATCCACTCCGGCTCGTCATCCGCGCGCAGTACCTGCACCCGCCAGCGGTCGTCCTCGAGCTTGAGCGCGGTGTGCTGGTGCCACGGGCTGCCGTCCTCGTCGATGACGTGCGCGCCGCGGTAGTTCACGCACGCCGGCTCGCGGCACGGGATCAGGAGTCCGCCGAACGGCTTGGCGGAGAGCGTGACCACTCGGCGCCCGTCCGCGAGGTCGACCCACGGGAGGCGGGCGTACATGCCCCCGCGCACCTGCCGGAGGGTGAGCTGCATCTGCTGCAGGTCTCCGACGGTGGAGCCGGCGAACATCCGGATGATGAACCGCTTCGCGGCTGCGTCCTCGACGAGCCGGCCAGCGAACCGGTAGCCGTCCGCCTCGTAGACGGGCCGGGCTAACAACCGCACAACGGTCGCCCACCCTTCGAAGCGGGAGGCGTAGTCGACTTCCAGCGGGTTGAGCGGGGTGCGGTCGTCGATCACGGTCGTCCCGCTTGACGAAGCGGGAGGGGTGGGCGCTACTGTGGAAACGGACATGAGGTCTTCTTCTCCTTCGGGACGAGGTTGGTTCCGTAGCCCCTGGCATCAGTGATGCGGCGCCAGGGGCTTTTTCCTTGCCTGGGTGGTGTTGCGGGCCGTGAGCCGGACGATCGGGCCGCAGGCGGGCTCACAGCGGCTTGCCCTTCGCGGGGTGGTCCTCCCGGCTGCGCATCCGCTCGAGGGTCTCGGTGAGATCTCGGACGAGCGCCGGGAGGAGCTGTAATAAGGCCGCGGCGGTGATCGCCTTGTTGCGGGTCAACGCGACCGCCGAGACGGCCGTCGTGGAGCCCTCGATGACGAGCTGCACGCGCACTTCCCCGAGCTTCGCGCCGGCCACCTAGGACGCCTCCTGCTCGAACGCGGCCTCGATGAACGCCGCCACGTCGGACGCCCTCCACATCCGGCGGCCGCCAATAAGGGCAGAGCGCGGGGCGGTACCTCGGTGAAGCATCCACCGGAGCTGCGCTTCGGACTTACGCAGCTGCGCTGCGGTCTCCGGGAGCGTGAGCAGCGAGCTCACGTTCGCGGTCGGGTCTGGCGACATCAGGATTCCTTCCAAGTAGAGCGACTTGCGTTGCAAGGAACATACGGGCACCGCCGTTGTAAGTCAACTACTCTCGTCGTATGTCAACCGATCCCCGACCGAAGCAACGCGGCAACGATGTCGGCGCAACCGGCTTCGAGGTCGCCAGAAACCTCAAGCGGATCCGCCTCTACGCGGGCCTGACTCAAGCGGACGTGTCCGGCATGCTCGGGCGCATGGGCCGCCCGGTGCCGGTCGCGAGCATCGGCAAGATGGAGTCAGGCGATCGGCGCGTGGAGGTCGACGACCTTGTCGCCTTGGCCGTAGTCTTCGGCGTCACTCCACTCGCGCTCCTGATGCCCCACACGCGCTCGTCGAACGAAACGGTAGAGATCACCGGACACCGCGGGTCGGCGTTCGAAGCCTGGCACTGGGCAATCGGTGAGCTGCCGTTGAACCTCTCGACTGACTACGAAGATGCCGAGACGGACGTAGGCGTCTTCGTGCACGCTTCGCTCCCATGGTGGCTCCGAGTGCGTTCGGAAGAACGTGACGGCGAGATGGCTAAGCGGTTCGGTGAGCGGGCCTTCGACGAGGAAGCCGAGCACACGGCGGAGATCGGCGACTAGCGATGGCCAGCATCCAGAAGCGCCCTAACGGCACGTGGCGCGCGCGTTACCGCGACGCGGACGGCAAGGAGCACGCCCGCCACTTCCCGTTCAAAAACAACCCGAAGGCACCGGCGGAGTCCGCGCAGCACTGGCTCGACTCCGTGACGGCTTCCGTCGTCCGCGGCGACTACCTCGACCCCGAGACGGCTCGCATGACGGTGGGGGAGTGGTGTGAACGCTGGCTCGCCGGCTACGCGACGAAGCGCCCGTCGACGGTCCGCCAGGCGCGCACTCACCTGAAGCACATCCGCGCCGCGTTCGGCCCGCGGCCGCTGGCGAGCGTTCGGCCGTCCGAGGTGAAGATGTGGACCGCGGCGCTGAAGGAGCAGGGCCTCGCGGACTCGACGGTGTACGCCCTGCACGCTCGCCTGTCGCACCTGTTCTCGGATGCCGTGCACGACGGACTCGTACCGCGCTCCCCGGTCTCGAGGCGGACGTCTCCGGGCGCAGGGAAGCAGCGGCCCTACGTGGCGACGACCGAGCAGATCTGGGCGCTCTACGACGCGATGCCGGAGGGAATGAAGCCGGTCATCCTGCTCGGCGCGTTCGCGGGCCTGCGGGTCGCCGAGATCGCCGCGCTGCGGACCGTCGACGTCGACTTCATGCGCGGCATCATCACTCCGGCGATCCAGTACCCGGCCGAGCCGCTCAAGACGGAGATGTCGCGCACCCCGATCCCGATCCCGACCGAGCTCGCCCTCGAGCTGAACCGGGTGCCGGCGAAGTGGGGGAGCAGCACGCTCGTCGTCGGCGCCTACGGCCGGCCGGTCGCTCCGTACACGATCGAGACTCAGTTCCGAGCCGCGCGCGAGACGATCGACGGGCTGCCCGAGGGCTTCCGGATTCACGACTGCCGCCACTACTTCGCCTCGCTGCTGATCGCCTCGGGCCTCGACGTGAAGGTCGTGCAGGCCCGCCTGCGGCACTCGTCCGCGAAGACGACGCTCGACACGTACGGGCACATGTGGCCAGACAAAGACGAGTCCGCACGAGCGGCCGTTGCACAGGTGCTGGCCGCTCGTGCGGACTCGTTGCGGACTGACTCCGCTACTTCCGCGGGATCTAGCTAGACCCCGTAGTACAGCTCGAACTCGAACGGGTGAGGACGCTGCGCGAGGGGCTTGATCTCCTTCTCGCGCTTGTACTCGATCCAGGTGTCGATGAGCTCCTGAGTGAACACGCCGCCCTGGAGGAGGAAGTCGTGGTCGGCCTCGAGGGCGTCGAGCGCCTCGCCGAGGGTCGCGGGGACCTGCGGGATGAGCTTCGCCTCCTCGGGGGGCAGCTCGTAGAGGTCCTTGTCGACCGGCTCGTGCGGCTCGATGCGGTTCTTGATGCCGTCGAGGCCCGCCATCAGCTGCGCGGCGAACGCGAGGTACGGGTTGCCGGAGGCGTCGGGCGCGCGGAACTCGATGCGCTTGGCCTTCGGGTTGGTGCCCGTGATCGGGATGCGGATGGACGCGGAGCGGTTGCCGGCCGAGTACACCAGGTTGACCGGCGCCTCGAAGCCCGGGATCAGGCGGTGGTAGGAGTTGACCGTCGGGTTCGTGAACGCGAGGACGGCGGGGGCGTGCTTGAGCAGGCCGCCGATGTACCAGCGCGCGAGGTCCGAGAGACCGCCGTAGCCGTTCTCGTCGTAGAACAGCGGCGTGCCGTCGTTCCACAGCGACTGGTGGGTGTGCATGCCCGAGCCGTTGTCGCCGAAGAGCGGCTTCGGCATGAACGTGGCGGTCTTGCCCCACTGCTCCGCCGTGTTCTTGACGATGTACTTGAACTTCAGGATGTCGTCCGCCGCGTGGACCATCGTGTCGAAGCGGTAGTTGATCTCGGCCTGGCCGCCGGTGCCCACCTCGTGGTGGGAGCGCTCGAGGATGAGGCCGGCGTCGATCAGCTTGAGGCAGATGTCGTCGCGGAGGTCGGCCTGCTTGTCGACCGGGCTGACGGGGAAGTAGCCGCCCTTGTAGGGAGTCTTGTTGCCGAGGTTGCCGCCCTCCTCGACGCGTCCGGAGTTCCAGGCGCCCTCGACCGAGTCGACGGAGTGGAACGCGGAGTTCTGCGTGACCTCGTAGCGGACGTCGTCGAAGATGTAGAACTCCGCCTCGGGGGCGAAGAACGCGGTGTCGGCGATACCGGTCGACGCGAGGTACTTCTCGGCCTTCTTCGCGACCTGGCGGGGGTCCTTCGAGTAGATCTCGCCGTTGCGCGGGTTGTAGATGTCGAAGACGAGGATCAGCGTGCGCTCGACGCGGAACGGGTCCACGTAGGCGGTGGTCACGTCAGGGATCAGCTGCATGTCCGATTCGTGGATGTTCGCGAATCCGCGGATCGAGGACCCGTCGAAGAGCTGGCCGACGGAGAAGAACTCCTCGTCGACTGTCGAGGCGGGGATGTTGAAGTGCTGCTGGACACCGGGGAGATCGGTGAACCGGATGTCGAGGAACTTGACGTCCGTGTCCTTGATGAACGTGAGCACCTCGGAAGAATCTTTAAACATGCAAAGGTCTCCAATGGCGTAACGGGGTGCTGCAGAGCGCAGCCGTTCCAGGGTAGTGACGGGGGGTTTCCCCACCGTGTCCCTGTTGTTTCCGACATGTTACGGGGCCCGTCCGGGGTCGGGCTCCACGTCGCGGGCCGGACCGGCCGCACCTCGGGCCGCTCCGAGACGCCGCGGATAGGATCGGAGGATGCCAGCCGCCGACCGCAGGACCTTCGCCGACGCCGCCCCGAGCTCGTACCCGGGGGAGCGCCTCGGCCTCCCTCGAGAAGGCCGCCTCTCGGTCGGACGGTCCGGCCGCCGCATCGCCGCCCTGGCCGTCGACTTCGCCGTCGCCGCCCTCCTGTCGCTCGCGTTCTTCGACTACGACCGCTGGGCGAGCCTGCTGCTGTTCGTCCTGCTGCAGGTCGTCTTCATCCCCACCATCGGCGGCAGCATCGGGCACCGCCTGCTCGGGATGCGCGTCATCCGGCTCGGCGGTGGCTGGGTCGGCGTGTGGCGCCCGATCGTGCGCTCGGTGCTGCTGGCCGTGCTGGTGCCGGCGCTCGTCTGGGACTCGGATCAGCGCGGCTTCCACGACAAGGTGGCCGGGACGGTGCTCGTCCGCTACTGACGGTGACGCAGACGGAGCAGGCCGGTCGGGAGCGATCCCGACCGGCCTGTCGTGTCGTGCGTCAGCGCGAGCGCTGCGGGCGCACCTTGAAGGGGTCGACGCCCTTCGGGATGGGCAGCGACGTGTTGAGCGAGGAGAGCCGGTTCTTCACCGCGAGGACCTCGGCCTTGGTGAGGACCTTCTTCGTCTTCGAGAGGCGGCTCGGCACCTTGTGCAGCGGAGTCGCGTCCGCGTCGGAGCCGACGTGCACGAAGGTGACGGGGACGTTCGGCAGGATCCGCGACACCTTGCGCCGCTCGTCCTCGAGCATGCGCTTGGTGCGGGAGGCGGGGCCCTCCGCGATCAGCACGACGCCTCCGCGGCCGACAGCACGGTAGACCGCGTCCTGGGTCTTGCCGTTGACGGCGACGGGCATCTCCCCGCCGGTCCAGGTGCCGCGCAGGCCGCTGCGCAGAACGGCGCCGACCGCGCCGGGCTGCCCGGCGATCTGGCCGTAGGCGGCGCGCTCGGCGCGACGCGAGAGCACGGCGAGTCCGGCGACGAGTCCGGCCATCACGCCCACGACGATCCACAGCGCGATCACGAAGCCGTTGCCGTTGCCGAGCAGGACGCCGAGGAGCACGCCGAGCAGGATCGGGAGCAGGAGCGCGAGGAGGATGATCCAGACGGCGCTGCTGTCGTAGCGGCGGGTCATCTGGAACACCTGCCACATCTGCTTGAGACGTCCGGGTTCCTTGACCGCCTTCGTCGACGGTTCCGTGCTGCGTGCCATGACGTCAAGGATACCGAGCGGGAGCGCGGCGGCGGACCCCGGACGCGGATCCGGCTCCTCCACAGAGGGCGCGTGCGCCGATCCCTCCACTGATCAGGATCGGCGCGCGTCCTCCGCCGCGGTCCGCGGTCAGGCTCCCCTCATGACGAGCAGCGGGACGGTCCAGAGCCGGAGGAGCGGCGGAGTGCGGATGGGGAGGCGGCGGACGCCTGAGCCGGACGCCTCACCGGCGGTCGAGAGGACGATGCGGCCCCGGGACGGCGAGGCGCTGCAGGCCTCGCCGGTGGCTCGTCTCGCCGAGCACCGCCACCGCGAGCGCATCGTCCGAGTGGAGTCGTCTCCGAGGAGGTGCGTCGTCTCGACCGCTCCTCCCGTCGTCGCCACGCTCGAGAGGTTCCTGCGGGTCGAGCGGGGGATCGGACTCGGCGCCGCGGTCACCCTGCTCGCCCCCGTGGTCGGAGCCGTCCGCTCGGCCGCACTCGAGGGAGCCTGGCTGGGTCCGACGACGGACGACATCGGCCTGACGGAGGAGGGCCGGCCCCTGCTGCTGCTGACGACGTCCGCCGTCGACACCCCGCGTGCGGCGCGCGACGCGCTGCAGCGGGTCCTGGAGCGCCTCGGGATGCTCTGTCCGGAGCTGCCGGTCGCCGCACTCGCGCGGCACTGCGACCTGCTGGCGCTGGAGGGCGGCCTCTACGGACTCGCGGATCCGCAGGGGATCGGCGAGGCGGTCCGGGCGCTGCCGACGTCCGGAGCGGATGCACCTGGTCGGGAGGCGGTGCTCACTCCTGCTGCCCGGCATCGGCGCGTCCATCCGCTCGACGGATGGCAGGACCGCCTCCGGGTGTTCGTCGTCCGGCGTCGGGGACCGCTGTCCGTCGGGACGGCGATCGTGCTGGGAGCGGTGCTCGCCGGTTCGCTCGCGGGCGGGCCCGGTCGGCAGGTGCAGGACGCGGAGGCGTCCACCGGAGCCGCGCCCGTCCCGACACGGTCGACTCCGCGGGCGGAGGCGACGACCGCGGCATCGCCGGCTCCGGTCGCGTCGGCCTCGCTCGACGCCGAGCAGGCGGCGGAGGTGCTGATCGACGCGGTGCGCCTGTGCGGTGACCGGGAGTGCGCCCGCGGGCTGGTCACGGCGGACTCGCCGCTCGACGACGCGGCTGGCGGCCCCGCCTCCGCTGTCCCGACGACGGGAGAGGTCTCGGCGGTCCTCGTCGACGTGTACGGGGCGTCGGCCGTGGTGCACCTCCGGACGGCCCCGGGAACGACAGCGGCCTCCGTCCTGATCATCAGGACGGAGGCCGGCTGGCTCATCCGCGACGTCTACGCCGGAGCACCCTCGTGAGAGGCGCGCTCAGGAGGAGCGGCTCAGATGCCGAGGTCGTTCTCGAACGAGCCCTCCTCGAGGCGCTCCTTGATCGCGACCAGGAAGCGCGCCGCGTCGGCTCCGTCGACCGTGCGGTGGTCGTACGAGAGCGCGAGGAAGACGGTCGAGCGGATCGCGATGGCGTCAGCGCCGTCCACCTGCACGACGGCCGGCTTCTTGGTGACGATGCCGGTGCCGAGGATCGCGGTCTGCGGCAGGAACACGACGGGCGTGTCGAAGAGGGCTCCGCGCGAACCGGTGTTGGTCAGCGTGAAGGTGCCGCCGGCGAGCTCGTCCGGCTTGAGCTTGTTGTTGCGGGTGCGCTCGGCCAGGTCGCCGATGGTGGAGGCGATCTGCGCGAGGTTCAGCTCGGAGGCGTTCTTGAGGACCGGGGTCAGCAGGCCGCGCTCGGTGTCGACGGCGATGCTGATGTTCTCGTGGTCCGGGTAGACGATCGACTCGCCGTCGAGCGTCGAGTTGATCACCGGGTAGGCCTTGAGTGCCTCAGCCGCTGCGAGGGCGAAGAACGGGAGGAAGGACAGCTTGGCGCCGGTCTTCTCCTGGAAGCTCTTCTTGACCGAGTCGCGGAAGCGGGCGACCGCCGTGACGTCGACCTCGATGACCGAGGTGAGCTGAGCGCTCGTCTGCATGGACTCGACGGCGCGCTGAGCGAGGACCTTGCGCAGGCGCGACATCGGCTGCGTGGTGCCGCGGAGGGGCGAGGTCTCGAGCGGGGTGCGCGCGGCCTTCGCGGCTGCGGCGGCGGGCGCCGAGACCGGGGCGGCCGGAGCCGACTTGGCGGCCTCGACCGCGTCGAGGACGTCCTGCTTGCGGATGCGGCCACCGACTCCGGTTCCCGTGAGGGTGGAGAGGTCGATGCCGTTCTCGCCCGCGAGCTTGCGCACGAGCGGGGTGACGTAGCCGGGGTTGGAGTCGGTGGGCTCCGGGGAGGCGGCGGGCGCGGCGGCAGCGGGGGCCGGCGCGGCGGCGGCCGGCGCGGGAGCCGACGGAGCGGGGGCCGCGGCCTCGGGCGCGGCGGGCTTCTCGGCGGCCGGGGCGGGCTCGGGCTCGGCGGGGGCGGGAGCCTCGGCGTCGCTCTCGGCGTCGACCGACGGGGTCGCCTCGTCGGTGGGCTCGGTCTCGGCGGCCTGGACCTCGGGGGCCTCCTCGGCGGGAGCCTCGGGCTTGGACGCCGACGCCGCTCCGGAGCCGTCGCCGATGCGCACCAGCTCGGCGCCGACCTCGACGGTCTCGTCCTCCTGGACGAGGATCTCCTCGATCACGCCCGCGACGGGCGACGGGATCTCGGTGTCGACCTTGTCGGTCGAGACCTCGAGCAGGGGCTCGTCCACCTCGACGCGGTCCCCGACGTTCTTCAGCCAGCGGGTGACCGTTCCTTCCGTGACACTCTCTCCGAGTGCCGGGAGGCTGACGGATTCGCTCATGAGCCTGTCTCCTTAAGACGCTTGTGTTTCGATGTCCAGCTTACTGATGCGGAAGCGGCGGGTCGCCGCACCGCAGTGGTTCTACAGGGCGTGCAGCGGCTTCCCGGCCAGAGCGAGGTGCGCCTCGCCGAGCGCCTCGTTCTGAGTGGGGTGCGCGTGCACGAGGGGCGCGACGTCCTCGGGGTGCGCCTCCCAGTTCACGATGAGCTGAGCCTCGCCGATCAGCTCGCCGACGCGGGCTCCGACCATGTGCACGCCGACGACGGGGCCGTCGACCAGGCGCACGACCTTCACGGAGCCGGTGGTCCCGATGATCGTGCTCCGGGCGTTGCCGCCGAGGCCGTAGTCGTGCACGGCGACGCGCTCGGCGCCGTACTCGGCGATCGCCCGGGCCTCGCCGAGGCCGACGGAGGCCACTTCGGGGTCGCTGTAGGTCACCTTCGGGACGTTGACGTCCGAGACGACCTGCGGGCCCAGGCCGGCGATCTCCTCCGCGACGAAGATCCCCTGCTGGAAGCTCCGGTGCGCGAGCTGGAGTCCCGGCACGATGTCGCCCACGGCGTACACGCCGGGGACGGAGGTCTGCAGGCGCTCGTCGGTCAGCACGTAGCCGCGGTCGAGGCGGACCCCGGCCTCCTCGAGGCCGATGCCCGCGGTCACCGGGCCGCGGCCGACGGCGACCAGCAGGATCTCGCCCTCCGCCGTGGCGCCGCTCTCGAGCACCACGGAGACGCCGCCCTCGCTCTGCGAGACCGACGCGACGCGGGAGCCCAGCTGGAAGGCGATGCCCCGCTTGCGGAAGGCGCGCTCCAGCTGCTTGCTGACGCTCTCGTCCTCGTTGGGGACGAGGTGGGGGAGTGCCTCGACGATCGTGACCTCGGCGCCGAACGAGCGCCAGACGCTCGCGAACTCGACGCCGATCACGCCGCCGCCGAGGACGACGACGCTCGCGGGCACGTGGTCGAGCTCGAGAGCCTGGTCGCTCGTCAGGATGCGGCCGCCGATCTCGATCCCGGGGAGGGTGCGGGAGGCGGACCCGGTGGCGACGACGACCGATGCTCCGTGGAGCACGTGCTCGCCGACCGTCACCGTGCCGGGCGCGGTGAGGCGGCCCTCGCCCGCGACGACCGTGATGCCGCGCGAGGACACGAGGCTCTGCAGCCCCTTGTACTTGCCGGCGACCACTCCTTCGCGGTAGCGCGTGACGCCTGCCATGTCGATCCCGGCGAAGCTCGAGAGCACGCCGTACTTCTCTCCCTCACGGGCGCCGTCCGCCAGTTCGGCGGCGTGCAGGAGTGCCTTGGTGGGCACGCACCCGCGATGCAGGCAGGTGCCGCCGAGCTTGTCGCGCTCCACGAGCGCGACGCTCATCCCGAGCTGCGTCGCCCGGAGGGCCGCCGCGTACCCGCCGCTGCCACCTCCGAGCACGACCAGGTCGTAGCGCTCTTCCGACACCCAGTGACTCCCTCGCGACGTGCGGTCCCGCTTCCCGGCCGACCGGCTCCGGCGCTGGGCGCCGAGCGGATCGGGAGGGGGGACGAGGCGGGATCTCCCGCCCCGTCGACCCTACTACGCGCTCGCGAAGCCCTCGGCCAGAGCGATCAGGGCGCGCACCGAGACGCCCGTGGCGCCTGCTCCGGTGAAGCCGTGGCCGGCGCCGCCGTTGCTCGACGGACCGGCGATGTCGAGGTGCGCCCACGGGATCGTGGCGGCGTCCTCGCCCTCGCCGCGCTTCCCGACGAACTCGCGGAGGAAGTGGCCGGCGAGGAGCATGCCGCCGGCGGTGTTGCCCGGCTTGACGTTCGCGATGTCGGCGATGTCGGAGTTGAGCAGCGGCCGCAGCTCCGCGGGGAGGGGCATCTGCCAGAAGGGCTCTCCCGCCGCGCGGGCGGCGTCGAGGACGCGCGAGACCAGCTCGTCGTCGCCCAGGGCGCCGACGGTCCGGTTTCCCAGGGCGACCACGGAGGCGCCGGTCAGCGTCGCGACGTCGATGATCGCGTCGGGCTGCTCCTCGCTGGCGGCGACCAGGCCGTCGGCGAGCACCAGCCGGCCCTCGGCGTCGGTGTTCAGCACCTCCACCGTGGTCCCGCCGCGCACGGTCAGCACGTCGTCCGGGCGGATCGCGGTCCCGGAGGGGAGGTTCTCGGCGATGCAGAGCCAGGCGGTCGCGCGGAGCGGGAGGCCGAGCTCGGCGATGGCGCGCACCACGGCGAAGACGGTCGCCGCGCCCGCCATGTCGGTCTTCATCCCGATCATCGAGGCCGGCGGCTTGAGCGAGAGTCCGCCGCTGTCGAAGGTGATGCCCTTGCCGACCAGGGCGAGGTGGGTGCTCGCGCCCTCGGGCGCGTAGGCGACCTTCACGAGGCGGGGCGGACGGGAAGAGCCGCTGCCGACTCCGAGGATGCCCCCGAACCCCTCCTCCGCGAGGGCCTTCTCGTCCCAGACGGTGACCTCGAGGGGCAGGCCCTCTGCGCCGGTCTGCACGGCCTCGGCCAGCGTCTGCGGGTAGAGGTGCGACGGGGGAGTGTTGACGAGGTCCTTCACCGTGCCGACCGCGCGGCCGAGCACGAGCGCGCGGTCCAGGACGGCGGGGTCGGCCGACTCGCCGCCGCCCAGCAGGACGACGTGCTCGACGGGCGCCTTCGCGGCGGCGGCGGTGCTGCCGCGGAAGGCGGTGAAGGAGTAGGAGCCGAGCGCGGCGCCCTCGGCGACCGCGGCGAGCGTGCCGTCGGAGCCGGCGGGGAGGGAGAGGGCCACGGAGGCGGACCCCGCGAGCAGGCGGACGGCGGCGCCCGCGGCGTTCCGCAGCGCGGCGTCGTCGGGCTCCGCCGAGCCGAGGCCGACGAGGACGATCACTCCGGCACGGACCGAGGACGGCACGCGCACGAGCGTCTCGGCTGCGCCGGTCGCGCCGAGCGCGCTCAGCGCGGGGGCCAGCTCCTCGAAGCCCTCCGCGCCGACGAGCCGGGGACCGTCGGGTCCCGGTGCGACGCCGAGGACGAGGGCGTCGGTGTCGATGTCGGAGGCGGGAACGGTCGAGTACTCGAGAGAGGAGAGGGGCATGGCGGCAATGCTAGGCGCTGTTCGCTGAGGGCTCAGCGGACCCGGCCGGGGCGCCGGGACCCCCGTTTAGACTGGACGCATGCTGGATCCGGAAGACCTGTTCGAGATCGAGGGCGACCTCTCCGAGATCCCGCGCGGGCTGCACCTCGTCGCGGGCCTCACCGGCTCGGCCGACGCCGGCGGAGCCGTGGGGCAGCTGGGCGAGTACCTCTTCGAGACGCTCGAGCACCGCGACGTCGCGGTCTTCGACCAGGATCAGCTGCTCGACTACCGGGCCCGCCGCCCCATCATCACGTTCGACCAGGACCACCTGACGGACTACCGTCCGGCGATGCTCCGGCTCTCGCTCGCACACGACGAGCTGCACCAGCCGTTCCTCCTGCTCACCGGCTTCGAGCCCGACTTCCAGTGGGAGCGCTTCACCCGCGCGGTGGTCTCCCTCCTCGAGCGGCTCGATGTCGCTTCGACCACGTGGGTCCAGGCGATCCCGATGCCCGTGCCGCACACCCGGCCGGTCGGCGTCACCGTGAGCGGCAACCGCGAGGACCTGATCGAGGCGATGTCGGTCTGGAAGCCGCACACGCAGGTGCCCTCGAACGTCCTCCACCTGCTCGAGCTGCGCCTCTTCGAGCGCGGCCTGACCGTGGTCGGCTTCGCCCTGCTCATACCCCACTACCTGTCGGACACCGAGTACCCGCAGGCGGCGGTCGCGGCGCTCGAGAGCATCTCGGCGTCGACCGGCCTCATCTTCCCCACGGACCGCCTGCGCGAGAGCGGGCGGGACTTCCTCGGCAAGGTCGACGAGCAGGTCGGCGGCAACGACGAGCTGCGGAAGCTGGTCTCGGCCCTGGAGGCCCGTCACGACACCTACATGGAGGGGACGAGCCTCCGCTCGCCGCTCACCGACGAGGACGGCTTCGTGCCCAGCGCCGACGCGATCGCCGCCGAGCTCGAGAAGTTCCTCGCGATCCGCCGCCCGGGCGAGGAGCCCACCGCCCCCTGAGCGGCCGTAGGATCGGACGAGTGCGTGATCGTCGAGCCTGGTTCGTCTTCGGTGCCGGAGCGTTCGCCTACCTCGTCGCGGTCCTGGACCGCACGACGCTGGGCGTCGCGGGAGTGGACGCCGCGGAGCGGTTCGGAGTGGCGGCCGCCGTCCTCTCGTCGCTCGCCGTCGTCCAGCTGATCGTCTACGCCGGGATGCAGATCCCGGTCGGGATCCTCATCGACCGGTTCGGCCCGCGGACCCTGATCCTCTCGGGCACGGCCCTGATGATGGCGGGTCAGATCGTGGTCGCGATCGCACCGAGCATCGGCGTCGCGATCGTCGGGCGGATCCTGCTGGGAGCGGGGGACGCCGCGATCTTCACCTCCGTCATCCGCCTCACAGTCACCTGGTTCAGCGGACCGATCGTGCCGCAGCTCTCGCAGTGGATCGGCAACATCGGCCAGGTGGGCCAGATCCTCTCCGCACTCCCGTTCGCGGCGATCCTCCACACGTTCGGCTGGGAGCCCGCGTTCCTCAGCGCCGCCGCCCTCGGGGCCGTGTCCTTCCTCGGCGTGCTCCTCCTGGTCGCCGACGTCCCGCCGCGCACCGAGCCGATCACCGTGGTGCCGCCGACGCTCCGGGCGACGATCGCGCAGCTCGGAGTGAGCCTGCGCCGGCCCGGCACGCAGCTCGGATTCTGGTCGCACTTCGTCACGCAGTCCTCCGGGACGGTCTTCACCCTGCTCTGGGGCTACCCCTTCCTCGTCTACGCGATCGGACTGCCTCCGACCGTCGCCGCGCCGACCCTCACGATCGTCGTCATCGCGGGGATCGTCGTCGGGCCGGTGCTCGGCGTCCTGACCGCGCGCCACCCCATGCGCCGCAGCAACCTCGTGCTCGGGATCGTCTCGGCGATGGCGGCCGCCTGGACCGTCGTGCTGCTCTGGCCCGGCGTCCCGCCGTACTGGCTCGTCGTTCTGCTCCTGATCGTGGTCGGAGCGGGCGGCCCCGGCTCCATGATCGGATTCGACTTCGCCCGCACGTTCAACCCCTCGCGGAGCCTCGGCGCGGCCAACGGAGTCGTCAACGTGGGCGGGTTCCTGGCCAGCTTCACGATGATGTTCGCGATCGGCCTGATCCTCGACGCGCTGGCCGGTCCCGGCGCCTCCTCGGAGCAGACCTACTCGCTCGAGCACTTCCGCCTGGCGTGGTGCGTGCAGTACGTGGTGGTCGGCGCCGGAGTCGTCGGACTCGTCGTCGCGCGCCGCCGGACCCGCCGCCGCCTGGCCGAGGACGAGGGAATAACAGTGGCCCCCCTCTGGGTTGCACTGAGTGACCGGATGCGCCGCGGCCGCGCGGGGCGCTGACGGTCGTCCCCGTCGATCCGCCCTTCTGCAGACGCGATGTCCCAGCCGAGCGGCCCGGATCCCGTCGGATCGAGCCCCACTCGCACCGCACCGCACGGCTGCACTACTCAGACGTGCAATAATTGTCAATAGGACCCGTTCGGGTCGAGGAGCACCAGGCCCACGTCGGGCGTGCGACGTCCTCGACTTGACATGGGTCCTCGTAATGCCCACCGACGGACGACGCCCTCCCGCGCCGCCCGCCCCCGGGACGCAACGGATGGAGAGGTGCCGCCATGGCCACCAGAGCTACCAAGACCGCAACGCTCGACGCCGTCGACGACGACGTGACGACGACCACCAAGAAGCCCGCGACGCGCAAGCCCGCGGCGAAGGCCACGGCGGCCAAGACCACCGCGGCCAAGACGACCCGCTCGCGCGCCACGACCAAGGCCGCCGCTCCCGCCGACACCGAGGAGGAGCCGACCGACGCCGTCGAGCCCGACGAGGCCGCGGAGGACGAGGAGACCGAGGTCGTCGCCGAGGACACCGAGACCGACGCGAAGGACGACGCGGAGACGCCGGAGGCCCCGGCCGCCGCTGCCGTCGCCGCTCCGGCCGAGCCGCTCCCGAGCGGCGCGCTCGTGCTGTCCTTCGGCGGGGAGGACGACGAGGTCCCGGTCTACTCGACCGCGATCACCGGCGCCACCGCCGACCCGGTCAAGGACTACCTCAAGCAGATCGGCAAGGTCGCGCTCCTGAACGCGGCCGAGGAGGTCGAGCTCGCGATGCGCATCGAGGCCGGCCTGTTCGCCGAGGACAAGCTCGCCAACTCGACCGACCTCAGCCCGGAGCTCGTCCGCGAGCTGCGCTGGGTCGCGAAGGACGGCCAGCGTGCGAAGAGCCACCTGCTCGGAGCGAACCTCCGCCTCGTCGTCAGCCTCGCCAAGCGCTACACCGGTCGCGGGATGCAGTTCCTCGATCTCATCCAGGAGGGCAACCTGGGCCTCATCCGTGCGGTCGAGAAGTTCGACTACACCAAGGGCTTCAAGTTCTCGACCTACGCGACGTGGTGGATCCGCCAGGCGATCACCCGTGCGATGGCCGACCAGGCGCGCACCATCCGCATCCCGGTGCACATGGTCGAGGTCATCAACAAGCTGGCCCGCGTGCAGCGCCAGATGCTGCAGGACCTGGGCCGCGAGCCCACGCCCGAGGAGCTCTCGCGCGAGCTCGACATGACCCCCGAGAAGGTCATCGAGGTGCAGAAGTACGGGCGCGAGCCGATCTCGCTGCACACGCCCCTCGGCGAGGACGGCGACAGCGAGTTCGGCGACCTCATCGAGGACACCGAGGCGGTCGTCCCGGCCGACGCCGTGGGCTTCACCATGCTGCAGAAGCAGCTGGAGTCGCTGCTCGACTCGCTCTCGGAGCGCGAGGCCGGCGTGATCCGCATGCGCTTCGGCCTCGGCGACGGCATGCCGAAGACACTGGATCAGATCGGCGACACCTTCGGCGTGACGCGCGAGCGCATCCGTCAGATCGAGTCCAAGACGATGGCCAAGCTCCGCCACCCGTCCCGCTCGCAGTCGCTCCGCGACTACCTCGAGTAGGCCGGTGATCCGCTACGCGCCGGCGGTCCTCCTCGGGAGGGCCGCCCGGTTCGCCGCGCGGGTCCGGAAGCCCGGCGGGGGATCCGCCGTGCCCGGACTCGTGGTGAACCGCGTCGCGCCGGGGTTCCTGCCCGCGGTGCTCGACGGGTTCCGGGATGGCCTCGTGGTCGTCACGGGATCGGCGGGCAAGTCGACCACGACCAAGATGCTGGTCGCGGTCCTCCGCGCGCACGGGCTCCGGGTCTTCACCAATCCCTCGACGGCCAACATCGCGCAGGGGCTGACGTCCGCGCTGCTGGAACGGGCCGACCTCCGCGGACGGATCGACGCGGACATCGCCGTTCTCGAGATGGACGAGGGTCACGGCGCGCGCCTCGCGCCCCGGATGCACCCCCGCGTCGTCCTTCTGACGAACGTCGTGGTCGACCAGATCGACCGCTTCTTCGATCCGGCGATGGTCGCCCGGATGCTCGGCACCATCGCCTCCCGCGCGACCGGTCCCGTCGTGCTGAACGCCGACGACCGCCACGTCGCCGACCTCGCGACCACCCTTCCCGACGAGCGGATCCGCTGGTACGGCGTCTCCTCCTCCGTCCGCGAGTCCGCGTCCGGTGGCCTGGGCTACGCCGCGGAGGCGGAGGCCGGAGCCGACCGCGCCACCACCGTCGTCGAGAGCACGACGGGAGCGGCCGCGCGCATCGTCAGCGACGGCGACCCGCTCGAGGTCCGGCTCCCCGCACGGGGCGTCCACTACGCGGTCGACGCCGCGGCCGCCGTCTCCACGGCCCGCGCCGTACTCGCCGAGCGTTTCGACCCGGCTCTCGCCGCCTCCGCGCTCTCGAGCATCGACCCCGTCTTCGGGCGGGGCGAGATCGTCACGGTGCGCGGCCAGGAGGTCGAGTTCGTCCTGGTCCAGAACCCGGCGAGCTACCGTCTGAACATCGCGGAGATCCCCGAGGGGACCGATCAGATCATGCTGGCGATCGGCTCCGACGTCCGAGACCCCTCCTACTTCTGGCCCGTGGACACCTCCGTGCTCGGGCATGTCAGGGTCGTCTCGGGGTCGAAGGCGCACGAGGCGGCGCTGCACCTGCGCTACGACGGCGTGCGCGTCGATTCCGTCGACGAGGACCTGGGTCGCGCGCTCGACGCGTTCCTCGCTCTGCCGACCCCCGCCTCCGGCCGGAAGACCATCGTCTTCTCGGCCGATTCGATGCGCCGCACGCGTGCGCACCTGCAGCTCGTCACCAACCGCGAGGAGACCGCGTGACCACCCTCCGCATCGCCGTGCTCGCTCCCGATGTCCTGGACAGCAACGGCGACGCGGCGAACGCCCGGGTCCTCGCGGCTCGGGCGCGCTGGTCGGGCGTCGAGGCGGAGGTCGTGCCGCTGGCGACCGCCTCCGACGCCGAGGTCCGTCCGGACGTCCTGGTCGCCGGAACCGGAGCGGACGAGGACCTCCCGGGCGTCCTGGCGCTCCTCCACGAGATCGCGCCGACGCTGCGCGCCTGGGTCGATCGGGGCACCCAGGTGATCGCTGTCGGAGCCGGTTGGGAGATGCTGGCCGGCGCGATCAGCACGGCCGCGGGCGGTGCCCGGGGGATCGGACTGTTCCCCGGCGACTCGGTCACGGGCGAGCGCGCGACCGACGACCTCGTCGTCGAGACTCCGGGCGGCGTCCTCATCGGCTTCGAGAACCACGAGCGCCGGATGACCGGGGTCGCGCCCGAGCACGCGCTCGGCCGAGTGCTGCACGGCACCGGCGACGGTGCCGGCCTCGAGGGCTACGCAGTGGGGGGCCTTCTCGGCACGCACCTGCACGGCCCCGTCCTCGCGAAGAACCCCTCGCTCGCGGATGCGATCCTGCGGCGCGCCCTCGGCGACGCCTACTCCCCGTCGGACGAGCGGTTCCGCCTGGTCGATGAAACGGCACGAGCCGCTCGCGAAGTGATCGCGAAGCGGCTCGGTGTCGGTCGGTAGGGCGCTGACGCGCCGTCCGGGCTGATCGGGGACGCGCTAGGGGCGCTGCTCCTCGAAGAGCCGGGCGGACTCGTCGTGCCAGCTCTGGGCGATGCTGGAGAGCTTCTCCTGGTACTTCTTCCCGTGGTGTGCGCAGAACAGCAGTTCTCCGTTGTTCACGACCACTCGGATGTACGCCTGCGCACCGCAGCTGTCGCAGCGGTCGGCGGCGGAGAGCTGGTGGGCACCGGCGAGCTCGTCCACGCCGTTCTGGGTTGCTGTGGTCGACATGACTTGGCCTCCTGCACTCGGTCTTCGATCTCTGCTTAGTGGAACCCATCCAAGCACGCGATTGTTTCCGCACGGAGTCGATCGGTCGGCATTTCGCTCTGCGCGTAGGGGCCCCGCGCCGAGCGGCCATCGTGCTGTCGCCGGGTGCCGCGCCACCGCGGCCGGAGCGGTTCCCGAAAGTAGACTGGGCGGATGGCCTCCACCGACTACAACGCCCGTCACCTCTCCGTCCTCGAGGGTCTCGAGGCGGTCCGGAAGCGGCCCGGCATGTACATCGGGTCGACCGACTCGCGCGGCCTCATGCACTGCCTCTGGGAGGTCATCGACAACTCCGTCGACGAGGCGCTGGCCGGGCACGGGACCGAGATCAGCGTGCTCCTGCACGCCGACGGCAGCGTCGAGGTGCGCGACCGCGCCCGCGGGATCCCGGTGGACATCGAGCCGAAGACGGGGCTCTCCGGAGTCGAGGTCGTGTTCACGAAGCTGCACGCGGGCGGCAAGTTCGGCTCGGGGTCCTACGCGGCGTCCGGCGGTCTGCACGGCGTCGGCGCCTCCGTGGTCAATGCGCTCTCGGAGCGCCTGGACGTCGAGGTCGACCGCAACGGCCGCACCTACCGGATGTCGTTCCACCGGGGGGAGCCCGGTCGCTTCGCGGACGGGGGCGAGCCCACGCCCGACGCTCCGTTCACGCCGTTCGAGAACGGGTCGGAGCTGACCGTCGTCGGCAAGGTCGCCAAGGGCGTCACCGGCACGCGCGTGCGCTACTGGGCCGACCGGCAGATCTTCACGAAGGGCGCGTCGTTCCAGACGGACGACCTCGTGACGCGCGCCCGGCAGACCGCGTTCCTCGTCCCCGGCCTGACGATCGACATCGTCGACGACCGCGCGGACGAGCGCCGCGCCGAGATGTTCCGCTACGACGGCGGCATCTCGGAGTTCGTCGAGTTCCTCGCCCCCGACGCGCCCGTGACCGAGGTGCTGCGCCTCACCGGCTCGGGCACCTTCACCGAGACCGTGCCGGTGCTGACCCCCGGCGGCGCGATGGTGCCCACCGAGGTGGAGCGCACCTGCGAGGTCGACATCGCCCTGCGCTGGGGAACCGGCTACGAGACGGTGATGCGCAGCTTCGTGAACATCATCTCGACGCCCAAGGGCGGCACGCACCAGACCGGCTTCGAGCAGGGCCTGCTGAAGCTGCTCCGCTCGCAGGTGGAGGCGAACGCCCGCCGCCTCAAGGTCGGCTCGGACAAGCTCGAGAAGGACGACGTGCTCGCCGGGCTCAGCGCCGTGCTGACGGTGCGGCTCCCGGAGCCGCAGTTCGAGGGCCAGACGAAGGAGGTGCTGGGCACGCCCGCGGTGCGCGCGATCATCGCCTCCACCATCGCCTCGACGCTGGGCGCCGTGTTCTCCTCGACGCGCCGCGAGGACAAGGCGCAGACCTCGCAGCTCCTCGAGAAGGTCGTCGCCGAGATGAAGTCGCGGATCTCGGCCCGTGCGCACAAGGAGACGCAGCGCCGCAAGAACGCGCTGGAGTCCTCCTCGCTGCCGGCGAAGCTGGTCGACTGCCGCAGCAGCGACGTCGAGAACAGCGAGCTCTTCATCGTCGAGGGCGACTCCGCCCTCGGCACCGCCAAGCTCGCCCGCAACAGCGAGTACCAGGCCCTGCTGCCGATCCGCGGGAAGATCCTCAACACGCAGAAGGCGAGCATCGCCGACATGCTCTCGAACGCCGAGTGCGCCTCGATGATCCAGGTGATCGGAGCAGGCTCCGGCCGCTCCTTCGACCTCTCGGCCGCGCGCTACGGGAAGATCATCCTGATGAGCGACGCCGACGTCGACGGCGCCCACATCCGCACCCTGCTGCTCACCCTCTTCTTCCGCTACATGCGGCCGCTCGTCGAGGCGGGGCGCGTCTTCGCCGCCGTGCCTCCGCTGCACCGGCTCGTGGTGATGAACGCGGGGAAGAAGCCGAACGAGACGATCTACACCTACTCCGAGAAGGAGCTGCAGAGCGTGCTCGCGGCCCTCGGCAAGGCGGGCCGCCGCTACCAGGACCCGATCCAGCGCTACAAGGGGCTCGGCGAGATGGACGCGGACCAGCTGGCCACGACGACCATGGACCGCTCGCGCCGCACCCTCCGCCGGGTGCGGGTCGCCGACGCCGAGAACGCGGGCCGGGTGTTCGAGCTGCTGATGGGCAACGACGTGGCACCCCGCAAGGAGTTCATCGTCCGCGGGTCGGAGTCGCTGTCGCGCGACCGCATCGACGTCTGAGACGCGGGGCTCAGAACACCTCGGGCGCCGCTCCGATCGTCGCGATCGGCGCCGCGAGCGCCACTCCGGAGCCGTCGCGCTTCATCCCCGAGTCGGGCAGCGCGGCGACCGAGCCGTCGGCCTCGAGGGCGTGCGCGGGACCGGGGCCGACCCAGGCCACCCCGAGGGCCGTCTCGCCCTTCAGGAAGCGCTGCGCACGGACTCCGCCGGTGGCCCGGCCCTTGGCGGGGAACTCCGAGAACGGCGAGACCTTCGCACTGCCGGTGTCGGTCCCCGAGAGGGCCCAGCTGTCGACGGCGACCGTCGCCACGACGGCCTCGTCCCGGTCCTCGGCGGCGACGACGGCGAAGTGCACGACGTCGTCGGTCTCGGCGAGCTTCACCCCGGCCATCCCCGCGGCCGTCCTGCCCTGAGGGCGGACGGCGGACGCGGAGAAGCGCAGCAGCTGGGCCTCGCCGGTGACGAAGACCAGCTCGTCCTGCTCCGCCGACGCGGCCGCGCCCACGACCGCGTCCTCGGGCTTCAGGGCGATGAGCTCGATGTCCGGGCGGTTGGGCAGCTCGCCCGGCGCGACGCGCTTGACGACGCCCTGCTGGGTGCCGAGGGCGATCGGCCGCTCGTCGTCGAGAGCGACGAGCGCGAGCACCCGCTCGTCCTTCGCCAGGTGCGGGAGGTAGTCGCTCATCCGCACGCCCGCCCCCAGCTGCACCGAGGAGGAGGGGACGGCGGGAACGTCGACCGGCGAGAAGCGGAGGAGCCGGCCGGCGCTGGTGACCGCGCCGATCTCCGTCCGGCTGGTCGTGTCGAGCACACTGAGCACGGCGTCGTGCTTCGAGCGGCGCGTAGCGCGCTCGGGGTGGGGAGCGGCCTCGGGGTCGCGGTCGACCCGGACCATGCGGCC
This sequence comes from Rathayibacter sp. AY2B3, assembly GCF_002931755.1. NCBI lineage: Bacteria > Bacillati > Actinomycetota > Actinomycetes > Micrococcales > Microbacteriaceae > Rathayibacter > Rathayibacter sp. AY2B3. The sequence continues at coordinate 120,080 of NZ_PSUG01000002.1, forward strand.
GGTGGTGCTCAGCAGGACCCGGCAGGGCACGTCCGCGATCTCGAGGACCGCGGAGGCCTTCCGCCCGGTGGTGGCGACGGAGGGGCGCGCCTCGGTGAGCAGGGTGCGCCGCGGGGTCCCGAGGCGCTGGGCGACCTCGTCGAGCTCGTCCGAGACCAGCTCGTCGATCCGGGAGCGGCTGGCGAGGAGGGCCTCGAGCTCGGCGATCTCGGCGAGGAGGGTGTCGCGCTCGGTCTCGAGCTCGATGCGCGAGAACTTCGTGAGACGGCGGAGCTGGAGCTCGAGGATGTAGTCGGCCTGCAGGGTGCTGAGGTCGAAGACCTCGATTAGCCGGGCCCGCGCCGCCGCGGTGTCGTCGCTCCCGCGGATCAGCTGGATGACCTCGTCGATGTCGAGGATCGCGATGAGCAGGCCCTCGACCAGGTGCAGGCGCTCCTGGCGCTTGCGCAGGCGGTAGCGGGTCCGCCGGGTGACGACCTGCACCCGGTGGCCGATGTAGACCTGCAGCAGCTCCTTCAGGCCGAGGGTGCGCGGGCCGCCGTCGACCAGCGCGACGTTGTTGATCGAGAACGCGTCCTCGAGGGGCGTGTAGCGGTAGAGCTGCTCGAGGACGGCCTCCGGGCTGAAGCCGGTCTTGATCCCGATGACGAGCCGGAGGCCGTTGTCGCGGTCGGTGAGGTCGGTGACGTCCGAGATGCCGCTGAGCTTCTTGTTCTGGACGCCGTCCTTGATCTTGTCGATGACCTTCTCGGCGCCGACGAGGTAGGGCAGCTCGGTGACGACCAGGCCGGACTTGCGCGCCGTGATGCTCTCGACCGAGACGCGGGCGCGGGTCTTGAAGCCGCCCCGCCCGGTCGCGTAGGCGTCGCGCACGCCGGCGAGGCCGACGATCGTGCCACCGCTCGGGAAGTCGGGGCCCGGGACGAACGACATCAGGTCGTCCAGGGACGCGTCGGGGTGGGCGATCAGGTGCCGGGCCGCCCCGACCACCTCGACGAGGTTGTGGGGCGCCATGTTCGTCGCCATGCCGACGGCGATGCCGCTGGCGCCGTTGACCAGCAGGTTCGGGAACGCGGAGGGGAGGACCTCGGGCTGGTCGTGCGAGTTGTCGTAGTTCGGGACGAAGTCGACGACGTCCTCGCCGAGGTGCTCGGTCATGGCCGTGGCGGCCGGGGCGAGGCGGGCCTCGGTGTAGCGGGACGCGGCCGGGCCGTCGTCGAGGGAGCCGAAGTTGCCGTGCCCGTCGACGAGGGCGACCCTCATCGTGAACGGCTGGGCGAGGCGCACGAGGGAGTCGTAGATCGAGGCGTCGCCGTGCGGGTGCAGCTTGCCCATCACCTCGCCGACCACGCGGGCCGACTTCACGTGGCCGTGATCGGGCCGCAGCCCCATCTCGCTCATCATGTAGAGGATCCGACGCTGCACCGGCTTGAGGCCGTCGCGGGCGTCGGGCAGGGCCCGCGAGTAGATGACGGAGTACGCGTACTCGAGGAAGGACCCCTCCATCTCGGCCGAGACGTCGACGTCCTCGATGCGCTCGGTGAGCGAGGATCCGGAGGAGGGGGCTGCAGCGTTCATGACTCGATTCGGTGGCGGGCGCGGGACGGCGGCGGGGGACTGCACCGCCCTGCGGCGCCCGGCGGGACGGGCGGAGCGGGGACGGCGCCTCGCGGACGGGACCGGCCCTCCCGTGCACGCGGACGCTCCGCTGCTCCGGCCCGGCGGGGACGGCGGCGCTGTGCGAAACTGGGCGCGATGACCCACATGCTACCGCCAGCCCCCGACGGGCGGCGGAGCCTCGCCGACGTCCTGCCGGGCGCTCTCGACGCGCTCCTCGGCCGCCCGGGCCTGTTCGGCTCGCCCCGCGTCGAGCGGATCGTGGTCGTCCTCGTCGACGGACTGGGAGCCGCGAACCTCCGCCAGCGCGCGGGACACTCGCGCACGCTCGCTCCGGCCCTCAACCGCGGCACCACGCTCGTCTCGGGCTTCCCGACGACCACCGCTGCGGCCCTCGCGAGCCTGACGACGGGCCTGCGCCCGGGCGGGCACGGGATGGTCGGCTACCGCGTGCTCGACCGCGCGTCCGACCGCCTGGTCAACCAGCTCTCCGGCTGGGACGAGGGCATGGTGCCCGAGACGTGGCAGCCCCACCCCACGCTCTTCGAGCAGGCCTCGGCCGCCGGTGTCCGGGCCGGAGTGATCGGCCCCGCGCGGTACGCCCGCTCCGGTCTCACTCGGGCGATCCTGCGCGGCGCCGAGTACCACTCCGCCGGCGGCGTCGCCGAGCGCTTCACGGCCGCGCGCGCCCTGCTCGACGAGGGCGGCCGCCAGCTCGTGTACCTCTACGTCCCCGAGCTCGACCAGGCGGCGCACGCGCGCGGCTGGGAGTCGCCGGAGTGGACGGCGGCGCTCGAGCTCCTCGACGGCGAGATCGGCGGAGCGGTCCGCGGGCTCTCCGCCCGGGAGAGCGTGCTGGTCACCGCCGACCACGGCATCGTGGACGTCCCGGCGTCCTCGCACGTGCTCGTCGAGCGGGGACCGCTGCTCGAGGGCGTCCGGCACCTCGGTGGAGAGCCCCGCTGCCTGCAGCTGCACCTCGAGCCGGGCGTGGACCCCGACCAGGTGGCGCGGCGCTGGATCGAGGCGGAAGGCGCGCGCGCCTGGATCGCGACGCGCGACGAGGTGGCCGCGAGCGGCTGGTTCGGCGAGGTCTCGCCGGCGGCGGCCGAGCGGATGGGCGACGTCTTCATCGCGGCACGGAGGACCATCGCGTACTACGCGGCGGACGACTCCTCCGGCCGCTCGATGATCGGGCAGCACGGGTCGCTCACGCCGGAGGAGACGCAGGTTCCGCTCCTGCGCTTCGGCGCGCTGGGCTGAGCCGCGGCCGAGGGTCCGTTTCCGACCGCACGATCCGCCTCGGCGGAGCCGCGCGCCCGCGGAGGGTCAGTCGTCGCTGCGCGCCCCGAAGACGATCTCGTCCCAGCTCGGCATCGACGCCCGTCCCCGGCGGAGGCTCCCGCGCACACCCGACGGCTGCTCGGGGACCGGGGGAGCGGTGCGCGGCGGCTCCGGCGCCTTCTCGACCGGAGGAGCGGCCTCGGCCTCGGGCTCCGGCTCCTCGCGGACGCGGAGGCTCGAGGCGTGGTCGCGCTCGCCCCGGCGTCGCCGCAGGGCGTCGAGCAGGTCGGCGGTGTCGTTGAGGTTGCGCTCGCGCTGCTCCGTCGTGCTGGTGACGGGGCGGGGGAGCGTGGAGATCGGCCGCGGGGAATCGGAGAGGGCCGGCTGCGGCTCCGTGTCGGAGGGGCGGACGGCGGCCGGACGGGCGTGCGGCATCGCGGCGGGGCGGCCGGCCGTGGGGTGGTCGGCCCGGGCGGAGCGGGTCGGCGCCTCCGCGGACTCCGGGTCGAAGCGCGTGGCGAGCTCGTCGACAGCGGCGGGGATGACGGCGCGCAGGCGCGGGATGAGGGTCGGCCGGATCTCGCCCTGCTGCGAGAGCGTGATCGCCTCGGAGGTCAGCGGCGACAGCAGTGCCTTCCGCGGGTCGAAGCGCCATCGGGCGTCGTGGTCGATCTCGTCCGAGCGGAAGAGGAGCTTGACGACCCAGCCCTCCTCCTCCTTCCAGCTCGACCACTGCTCGCCCTCGGCGCCGAGGGACGCGAGGCGGTCGCGGATGACGTCGCCGAACGGCGTGCCCTCCTCGAGGGGATCGGGGTCGGTGGTCGTGTAGACGCGCACGGCGAGAGCCGAGGCGACGATGTGCTCGCGCTCGGCCGTGACGGGTCCCTCGAAGCGCTGGACGTAGCCCAGGTCGGCGCCCGTGAGCTCGGCGACCTCCTCGGCGGAGAGCCCGGAGCGGATGTGCGCCTGGATCTCGCGGGGGGAGACGCGCTTCTCGCGCGGCGGGAGGGTGTGGACCCGGGGCCGCAGCTGGCTCTGCAGCGTCTCGTCGATGCGGACCGAGAAGCGCTCGCCGCCCTCGGACACGAGGACGAGCGATCCGCCCTCGACGCCGATCACCTTCAGTTCCATCATCGTGGGGACCCTCCTTCTGGACGCGGACCGGGCAAGGATGCCACGCGCCCGGGCGATCGGCCGGGAATACCCCGGGCGGGTCGAAAGTTGGTGCGGAAGGAGGCGGGGCGAGCGGGTGTCAAGAGCCGTTCGAGGTGGTTTGCGAATCGATGCGTCGTGATGCACACTGACCCCGCCGATTTGTTGAACAGCAGAAATAAGAAGTGGATGGGAATGGCTACGGACTACGACGCCCCCCGCAAGACCGATGACGACTCCGAGTCGATCGAGGCCCTGAAGGAGCGAGTCCCCGACAAGATGTCCGGAGTCGTCGACGTCGATGACGCCGACAACCCGGGCGGATTCGAACTGCCCGGTGCCGATCTGTCCGACCTCGATCTGGACGTCGTGGTCCTTCCGCCCCAGGCGGACGAGTTCACGTGCGTGAGCTGCTTCCTCGTGAAGCACCGCTCGCAGATCGACCACGAGGAGAAGCTCGGACCGATCTGCCTGGAGTGCGCCGCTTAAGCGCCTCCCGGCCCCGAAGGACGACCGCTCCGTCGCCGTGATCCCCGGATCGCGGCGACGATGTCGTCCGGGCGGCGGGTCGAGACCAGCCAGTACGGCGTCGGGTCGGCCGGATCCTCGATCGGGACCCGCACCACGTCCTTCACCCAGCCGCGGATGACCAGGTAGGCCCGCGCGTCCAGGCGCGTCCCCCGCTCGGCGAACGCCTGGTCCCCCGTGTAGGAGGACGGCTCGCCCACGAGGTCGAGCGGGATGTGAGCGCGGCCGGCGCGCAGCTCCCCCTCCGCCACCTCGATCACGGGGGAGAGGGCGAGCAGCGACAGCACGCAGCCCGCGTACAGCACGACCGCGACGATCACCCCCACCGCGAAGTCGATGGGCGCGAACACCAGGATGCTGGCGGGGATCACGAGGGCGGTGGCGACGAAGAGCCAGGGCGCGGGCCACAGCCTCTCTCGGTAGGACGGCATGACCCTATTGGATCAGACGTTTGGTCTACCCTCGTCACGTGCCTGCAACCGTCGACGTCCCGATCACCGCGGACCGGCTCCCCTCCTACGCCCGTCCGGGCGACGCGGGAGCCGATCTCCACTCGACGGAGGACGTGGTGCTCGCTCCTGGCGAGCGCGCCTCCGTCGGCACCGGAGTGGCCGTCGCCCTCCCGGACGGCCACGCCGGCTTCGTCGTCCCCCGCAGCGGGCTCGCCTTCGCGCACGGCATCACCGTCGTCAACGCCCCCGGCACGATCGACGCGGGCTACCGCGGCGAGATCCGGGTGGCGCTGCTGAACACCGACAGCCGCGAGACGTACCGCGTCTCGGCGGGGGACCGGATCGCGCAGCTCGTGATCGTCCCCGTCGTCCAGGCGAGGTTCACGGCCGTCGACGAGCTTCCCGAGTCGGTCCGCGGTACGGGCGGCTTCGGATCCACCGGGTACGCCGCCGGCGCCCAGGAGACCAGAATCCACGAGGAGAGCGCATGAGCGACATCCAGCCCACGGCCGGCGAGGCCGCCGAGCCGGTCCAGCAGGACTACGAGAAGTCGGCGCCGGAGGACCGCGCGGAGGCCGGGCCCCTGGACGAGCGCGAGGCCAACCCGGTCCGCCCCTACATCGACCTCGGCGGAGTGAAGGTGCTTCCCCGCGAGGGCATGCACATCCGCCTCGAGGTCGAGGAGGGGACCAAGCGCGTCATCGCCGTCGGCCTCGACTACGCCGGATCGACGCTGCAGGTGCAGCCCTTCTCCGCGCCGCGCTCCTCGGGGCTCTGGCACGAGATCCGCGGACAGATCGCCGAGCAGATCGGCCGTCAGGGCGGATCGACGACGGAGCGCGACGGCGTCTTCGGTCCGGAGCTCGTCGCCGAGCTCCCGATCGCCGGCGGCCAGACCCGCGTCGCCCGGTTCGTCGGCGTCGACGGTCCGCGCTGGTTCCTCCGCGGCGTGATCGCCGGAGCCGGAGCCGTCGACGAGGAGGCCGCGGCCTCGGTCGAGGAGCTCTTCCGCAGCATCGTCGTGGTCCGCGGCAGCGGCCCGATGCCTCCGCGCGACCTGATCCCGCTGAAGGTGCCGACCGGCAGCCAGACCCAGCAGAGCGCGAGCTGACCGGCATGGAGCCGGTGCGGCCCGAGGACCCGGCCCGCCCGGAGGAGCCGGTCCGGCCCGAGGTGGGCGACGCGATCGCGCAGGCCGCCCGCCGCTCGGGCCTCGGCGCGGTCGCCGACGGCGAGCCGTTCGACGGGAAGGCGCTGGTGCGCACGATGGGCGGCGTCCGCGGGATCCTCGAGGCCGTCGTGCCCGGCATCGCCTTCGTCCTGCTCTACACGGTCACCTCGGAGCTGGTGCTCTCACTGGTCGCGTCCGTCGGGCTCGCCGTGGCGTTCACCGTGGCGCGGGTGCTCGGCCGGACACCCGTGATCCAGGCCGTCGGCGGACTGCTCGCCGTGGTGGTCTCGGCCGCGTTGGCGCTGTTCACCGGGCGGGGTGTCGACAACTTCGCCCTGGGGCTGCTCACCAACCTCGTCTACGGGCTCGTCTTCCTGATCTCCGTCCTCGTGCGCTGGCCCCTGATCGGCGTCGCCGCCGGCTTCCTGATGGGGGACGGCACCTCCTGGCGGTCCGATCGGCGCAAGCGCCGCCTCTTCGGGGCCCTGACCCTCGCGTGGGCGGGGCTCTTCCTCCTGCGCCTGGCCGTGCAGTACCCGCTGTTCCTCGCCGAGGACACCACGGCGCTGGGCATCTGGAAGCTGGCGCTGGGCCTGCCCTTGTACGCGCCGCTGCTGGTGCTCACCGTGCTCGCCGTCCGGGCCGAGTACCGCGGGGCCGGCGAGCGCGCCGATGCGGGCGATGCTCCGGATCGGGCATAGAATTGTCTCGACGTCGAGATAAATAGCGCTCGCCTCCCCGCACCGTCGCGGCGAGGTCGACCGGGCGCCTCGGCGTCGAGGAGTTAGGTCCTCCTTGGTGGCAGGCCGCTGTGCGCGGTCGTCAAGATGAGGACGGAGAGCGGCTCCGCCCGTCGGCGGACGCTGCAGTCAGCGAAGGAGAGGGCGACGTGTCCGCGGTAGACAGCTTTGGATCGAAAGACACCTTGAAGGTCGGCTCGACCGACTACGAGGTGTTCCGCATCGACCGGGTCCCCGGTCACGAGAAGCTCCCGTTCAGCCTCAAGGTGCTGCTCGAGAACCTCCTCCGCACGGAGGACGGCGCGAACATCACCGCCGACCACATCCGCGCCCTCGGCGAGTGGGTCCCGGAGTCGGAGCCCGACACCGAGATCCAGTTCACGCCGGCCCGCGTGGTCATGCAGGACTTCACCGGCGTGCCCTGCATCGTCGACCTCGCCACCATGCGCGAGGCCGTCGCGGCCCTGGGCGGCGACGCGAACCGGATCAACCCGCTCGCGCCCGCCGAGATGGTCATCGACCACTCCGTCATCGCCGACCTCTTCGGCACCGAGGACGCGCTCGAGCGCAACGTCGAGCTCGAGTACGAGCGCAACGGCGAGCGGTACCAGTTCCTCCGCTGGGGCCAGACCGCCTTCGACGACTTCAAGGTCGTCCCGCCCGGAACCGGCATCGTGCACCAGGTCAACATCGAGTACCTGGCCCGCGTCACCATGACCCGCGAGGTGGGCGGCGCGCTGCGCGCCTACCCCGACACCTGCGTCGGCACCGACTCGCACACGACGATGGTCAACGGCCTCGGCGTGCTCGGCTGGGGCGTCGGCGGCATCGAGGCCGAGGCCGCGATGCTCGGCCAGCCCGTCTCGATGCTCATCCCGAAGGTCGTCGGCTTCAAGCTCACCGGCTCGATCCCGACCGGCGTGACCGCGACGGACGTCGTGCTCACCATCACGCAGATGCTGCGCAAGCACGGCGTGGTCGGCAAGTTCGTCGAGTTCTACGGGGCCGGCGTCGCCGCGGTGCCGCTCGCGAACCGCGCCACCATCGGCAACATGAGCCCCGAGTTCGGCTCCACCGCCGCGATGTTCCCCATCGACGACGTGACTCTCGACTACCTGCGCCTCACCGGCCGCAGCGACGAGCAGATCGCCCTCGTCGAGCAGTACTCCAAGCTGCAGAAGCTCTGGCACGACCCCGCGGTCGAGCCGGTCTTCAGCGAGTACCTCGAGCTCGACCTCGGCACGGTCGTCCCCTCGATCGCCGGCCCGAAGCGCCCGCAGGACCGGATCGAGCTCTCGTCCGCCAAGACGCAGTTCGAGTCGGACCTGACCAACTACGCGGACGTCTCGCACGACATCGTCGACCTGACCATCGCGGAGTCGTTCCCCGCCTCCGACCCCGGAGAGCTGCAGCCGCAGGACGAGCACAGCAGCCACGAGCACACCCACCGCTCGCACGCGCCGTCGACCGCCTCCAAGCCGACCACGGTCGAGCTCGGCGAGGGCGGGACCTTCACCATCGACCACGGCGCCGTCGCGATCGCGGCGATCACCTCGTGCACCAACACGTCGAACCCCTCCGTCATGCTCGCTGCCGGCCTGCTGGCCCGCAACGCGGCGCAGAAGGGCCTGAAGGCCAAGCCGTGGGTCAAGACCACGCTGGCGCCCGGGTCGAAGGTCGTCACCGACTACTACGAGAAGGCCGGCCTGACCGAGTCGCTCGAGGCGCTGGGCTTCTACACCGTCGGCTACGGCTGCACGACCTGCATCGGCAACTCCGGCCCGCTGCTCGAGGAGATTTCGGCCGCGGTGCAGGACAACGACCTCGCCGTGACCGCCGTGCTCTCGGGCAACCGCAACTTCGAGGGCCGCATCAACCCGGACGTGAAGATGAACTACCTGGCGAGCCCCCCGCTCGTCATCGCCTACGCGCTCGCCGGCTCGATGAACTTCGACTTCGAGGTCGACGCGCTCGGCACCGACTCCGACGGCAACGACGTGTTCCTCAAGGACATCTGGCCCGACGCGGCCGAGGTGCAGGCGACGATCGACTCGTCGATCGACAAGTCGATGTTCGACACGCAGTACGCGGGCGTGTTCGACGGCGACGAGCGCTGGCGCGCGCTGCAGACCCCCGAGGGCTCGATCTTCGAGTGGGACGAGTCGTCGACCTACGTGCGGAAGCCCCCGTACTTCGACGGCATGACGATGGAGACGACCCCGGTCACCGACATCGCCGGTGCGCGCGTGCTCGCCAAGCTCGGCGACTCCGTCACGACCGACCACATCAGCCCCGCCGGCTCGATCAAGGCCGACAGCCCCGCCGGCCGCTACCTCGACGAGCACGGCATCGACCGCAAGGACTACAACTCCTACGGCTCGCGCCGCGGCAACCACGAGGTGATGATCCGCGGCACGTTCGCGAACATCCGCCTGCGCAACCAGCTGCTCGACGGCGTGGAGGGCGGCTACACCCGCGACTTCACGCAGCCGGACGCCCCGCAGTCCTTCATCTACGACGCGTCGCAGAACTACCAGGCCGAGGGCACCCCGCTCGTCATCCTGGGCGGCAAGGAGTACGGCTCCGGCTCGTCGCGCGACTGGGCGGCCAAGGGCACGAGCCTGCTGGGCGTCAAGGCGGTCATCGTCGAGAGCTTCGAGCGGATCCACCGCTCGAACCTCATCGGCATGGGCGTCGTCCCGCTGCAGTTCCCCGCGGGCGAGAGCTGGGAGTCGCTGGGCCTGGACGGCACCGAGTCGATCAGCATCTCGGGCATCGAGGAGCTGAACGAGGGCGTGACCCCCAAGACGGTGCACGTCGTCGCGGAGCCGACCGAGCACTCGGCCGAGGGCAGGCAGACCGTCGAGTTCGACGCGGTCGTCCGCATCGACACCCCCGGTGAGGCGGACTACTACCGCAACGGCGGCATCCTGCAGTACGTGCTGCGCTCGCTCGTCTAGATCGGCCGCAGAACGTGTGCGCCTTCCCTCCGGGGAGGCGCACACGCGTTCCCGGGGGCCCCGTGCGTAGACTCGGAAGACGTCCTCACCTCGCTCACGACCCCGGAAGGCGGCGCGCATGGCTGTTCTCGAGACCATCGGCGGTCCTCGCGATCTCGATCGCCTGACCGCGGCCGAGCTCGAGACCCTGGCGCAGGAGATCCGCGACTTCCTCGTGCGCGAGGTCTCGAAGACCGGCGGCCACCTGGGCCCGAACCTCGGCGTCGTCGAGACGACCATCGCGATCCACCGGGTCTTCGACTCGCCGCACGACGCGATCGTGTTCGACACCGGCCACCAGTCCTACGTCCACAAGCTGCTCACCGGCCGCCAGGACTTCTCGAAGCTCCGGCAGCGCGGCGGCCTCGCCGGCTATCCGCAGCGGCGGGAGTCGCCGCACGACATCGTCGAGAGCTCGCACGCCTCCAGCTCGCTGTCCTGGGCGGACGGCATCTCCCGCGCCTTCACGATGACCGGCCAGACCGACCGCCACGTCGTCGCGGTCGTGGGCGACGGCGCACTCACCGGCGGCATGACCTGGGAGGCGCTGAACAACATCAGCGACGACAACTCCCGCGGCCTGGTCATCGTGGTCAACGACAACGGGCGCTCCTACGCCCCGACCATCGGCGGCATGGCCCGCTTCCTCAACGGCGTCCGCACGCGGCCGACCTACCGCACGATGCACCGCGGCTCCCGGGCCGTCTCCGAGCGGCTGGGCGGCCCCGCCGCCGCCGTCTACCGCGGGGTCCGCGGCGGTCTCCACGGCTTCCTCAGCCGCTTCATCAACAACGAGGCGCTCTACTCCAATCTCGACATCAAGTACCTGGGTCCGATCGACGGGCACGATCTCACCGCGATGGAGGAGGCACTCCAGCAGGCGAAGGACTACGGCACGCCGGTCATCGTCCACGCGATCACCCAGAAGGGCAAGGGCTTCGGCCCGGCCGTGCACGACCTCGCCGACCAGTTCCACGCCGTCGGGCAGATCGACCCCGAGACCGGCGAGCCGCTGAGCGCGGCCGGTGCCCGCTCGTGGACGTCGGTGTTCGCCGAGGAGATCGTCACCCTGGCCGACGAGGACCCGACCATCGTCGGCATCACGGCCGCGATGCTCCGGCCCGTCGGTCTCGACCGCCTCGCCGAGAAGTACCCGGAGCGCGTCTTCGACGTCGGCATCGCGGAGCAGCACGCCGTGACCTCGGCCGCCGGTCTCGCCTTCGGCGGGCTGCATCCGGTCGTCGCGCTGTACGCCACCTTCGTGAACCGCGCCTTCGACCAGGTGCTCATGGACGTCGCGCTGCACCGCGCGGGCGTCACCTTCGTGCTGGACCGCGCCGGAGTCACCGGGCCCGACGGTCCGAGCCACCACGGCATGTGGGATCTGGCGATCCTCCAGGTCGTCCCGAACATCCGCCTCGCCGCTCCGCGGGACTCCGTGCGCCTGCGCGAGGAGCTGCGCGAGGCCGTCGGCGTCACCGACGCGCCGACCGTGGTGCGCTTCTCGAAGGGGAGCGTCGGCGACGAGATCGACGCCGTCGAGCGCCTCGGCGACGGGGTCGACGTGCTCGCCCGCGCCGAGCGCAAGGACGTGCTCCTCGTCACGGTCGGGCCGATGGCCGCGATGGGCCTCGAGGTCGCCCAGCGGCTCGCGGCGCAGGGCATCGGCGCCACCGTCGTCGACCCCCGCTGGGTCGTGCCCGTGCCCACCAGCATCATCGAGCTCGCCCGCGAGCACCGCATCGTCGTCTCGATCGAGGACGGGGTGCGCGTGGGCGGGATCGGCACGCGCATCCGCCAGGACCTGCGCGAGGCCGGCGTGGACACCGCGGTGACCGAGCTCGGGCTGCCCGATCAGTTCCTCGACCACGCCAAGCGCGAGGAGATCCTCGAGGACGTCGGGCTCACTCCCCAGCACATCGCCCGCGACGTGGTCGCGCAGGTGCTGGGCAGCAAGATCCCGGTCGCCCGTCCGCTCCAGGACGAGGTCGAGGCCCGGGACGACGCCCGCAGCGACTGATCGGCCGCGGTCGGTGCGCGGGCGGCGGGTGGACCGGGCCCGGTCGCCGGGCGCGCGCGCTGAGGGCGGACGCTGAGGCGGCCGGTCGCGAGCGGTCTGCAGTCCCGGGTGTCCTCTGAAGGCGCGTGTGCGGTCTGCAGGGGTTTGTGCCGCCCGCAGGGGATTGGTCCCGTCCGCAAGGGACCGTGCCGTCTGCAGGGGACCGTGCCGTCTGCAGGGGACCGTCTCGTCTGCTCGAGTCTGTGCCGTCTGCAGGGGTCTGTGCCGTTTGCAGGCGGCCGTCTCGTGTGCAGGTGCGATCTGCAGGCGTTCCGGGCCGCAACGGCGCTTCTGCCGCGCGAACCGATCGCTACAGGGTCGATCCCCTGCATACCGAACGTTCGCCTGCAGATCGCACGGCGGCCTGCACACGGCACGTTCGCCTGCAGATCGCACGTGTCCCTGCAGACGGAACGGACCCCTGCAGATCGAGGGGGCGGCACGAGCGGGCGGGCGGCGACAGGGGCGGATGCGGAGAGGGGGACGCGGACTGCGAGTCGGCGTCCCCCCTCCGCGTCAGTCGACGCCGCGGATCGCGGGGTGGTGGAACGTGTCCCCGAACGCCCGCTCGCTCGCACCGACGCGGTCGAGGTAGGGCGTGAGCCCGCCCATCTGGAACGGATAGCCCGCGCCGAGGATCAGGCAGAGGTCGATGTCCTCGGCGGCGTGCACGACGTCGTCGTCCAGCATCCGCTTGACCTCGTCCGCGAGACCCGTCTCGACGCGCAGCCGCAGCTGCTCGGCCGTCATCGGGTCCGTGCCGCCGGCGACGATGGCGACCGCGCGCTTGTCGACGCCCTTCACCCGCCCCTTCGCGTCGCGCTCGAAGACGTGGCCGAGCTCGGCGAGGCGGTGCAGGTTGGGGCTGTCGAAGAAGCGGTCCGGGAACGCGGCGTGGTGGGTGTCGAGCACGTGCGCGCCGACCTTGAGGCCCACCAGCTCGAGCAGCTCTAACGGGGTCATCGGCAGGCCGAACGGAGCCAGCGACTGCTCGACGACCTCGAAGGGAGTGCCCGTGTCGACCGCGTGCATCGCCTCGCCCAGGACCTTCGCCAGCACGCGGTTCACCACGAAGCCCGGGGTGTCGCGCGTGATGACGGCGTTCTTCCTGAGCTTCGCGGCGGTGACCATCGCGGTCGAGAGCGTCTCGTCGTCGGTGTGCGGCGTCCGGACCACCTCGATCAGCGGCATGACGGCGACCGGGTTGAAGAAGTGGAACCCCACGAGGCGCTCCGGGTGCTGCAGCCGCTCGCCGATGCGCTCGACCGAGAGCGACGAGGTGTTGGTCGCGAGGACCGCTGTGGGCGAGACGTAGCGCTCGATGTCGGCGAACACCTCCTGCTTCACCGACAGCTCCTCGAAGACGGCCTCGATCACCCAGTCGGCGTCGGCGAAGTCGGAGCGGTCGGTCGTGCCGGTGATCAGCGCGCGGAGGCGGTTCGCGTCGTCGGGGGAGACGCGTCCCTTCGCCAGCAGCGCGTCGATCTCGGCGCGGATGCCCGCGACGCCCTTGTCGACCCGCTCCTGGTCGAGGTCGGTGATGACCACCGGCACCTGGAGTCGGCGGAGGAAGAGCAGCGCGAACTGCGAGGCCATGAGGCCCGCGCCGACGACCCCGACCTTGGTGACGGGCTTGGCCAGCACCTTGTCGGGTGCTCCCGCGGGGCGCTTGGCCCGCTTCTGCACCAGATCGAACGCGTAGATGCTCGCGCGGAACTGATCGCCCGAGATCAGATCGGCCAGCGCCTCGTCCTCGGCGGCGAAGCCCTCGTCGCGGGTGGTGTTCTTCGCGGCCTTGAGCAGATCCAGCGCTCTGTACGGCGACGCCGCGACCGTGCCGATCCGCGACTCCAGCTGCTTGCGCGCGATCGAGATCGCGACGTCCCACTTGACCAGCCGCTCCAGCTTGCCGGGCGCGTTCGGCCGCTCCACCTTCACGGAGCCGCCGATCACGCCGTCGGCCCAGCGGAGGGAGTCCTCGAGGAAGGCGGCGGGCGGGAAGATCGCGTCGGCGATGCCGAGGTCGAACACCTCCTGGCCCTTGAGGGTGCGGTTGTTCTTCAGCGGGTTCTCGACGACGACCGTGAGGGCGTTCTCGATGCCGATCAGGTTCGGCAGCAGCCACGCGCCGCCCCAGCCGGGGATGATGCCGAGGAAGACCTCGGGGAGCCCGAGCGCGGGGATGGAGGAGTCGACGGTGCGGTAGTCGGCGTTCAGGCCGATCTCGGTGCCGCCGCCCAGGGCGAGGCCGTTGATGAAGGCGAACGACGGCACTCCCAGCTCGGCCAGCATCCCCAGCGTGCGGTGGCCCAGGCGCGCCAGCTGACGGCCGAGCTCACGGCTGGGGATGGCCCCGACCTTGCTGAGGTCCGCTCCCGCGGCCAGGATGAACGGCTTGCCGGTGATGCCGACCGCCTGGATCTCGCCGCGCGAGGCGCGTTCCTTCTGCGCCAGGAGGACGTCCGCCAGCTCGAAGAGCGACGCCGGCCCGAAGGTGTTGGGGCGGGTGTGGTCGCGGTCGTTGTCGAGCGTGATCAGGGCGAGCGTGCGGCCGCTGGGCAGCGGCACGTCGCGGACGTAGGAGTGGGTGACGACCTCGCCCTCGGCGAGGTCCACGAGGTTCTCGAATCCGTCGAGCATGGGTCAGCGTCCCTTCCGTCGTCCGCGCTTGCCGTCGTAGTGGGGGTTCTCCCAGATCACCGTGCCGCCCTGGCCGAGGCCGACGCAGAGGGCCGTCACTCCGTAGCGCACCTCGGGGTGCGACTCGAACTGCCGAGCCAGCTGGATCATCAGCCGGACCCCGGAGGAGGCGAGCGGGTGCCCGATCGCGATCGCTCCGCCGTACTCGTTGACGCGCGGGTCGTCGTCGTCGAGGCCGAAGTGGTCGAGGAAGGAGAGCACCTGCACGGCGAACGCCTCGTTGAGCTCGAAGAGCCCGATGTCCTCGATGCCCAGGCCCGCCTTGCGCAGGGCCTTCTCGGTGGAGGGGACCGGGCCGAGCCCCATGATCTCGGGCTCGACGCCGGCGTACGCGAAGCTCACCATCCGCATCTTCGCGGACAGGCCCAGCTCCCGCGCGGCCTCGGCGCTGGCCAGGAGCGACACCGTCGCTCCGTCGTTGAGACCGGAGGAGTTGCCCGCGGTCACCCGGCCGTGGGGGCGGAACGGGGTGCGCAGGCCCGCGAGGCCCTCGAGGGTCGTCTCGGGGCGCGGCGCCTCATCGGCGGTCGCGAGCCCCCAGCCCGCGGCGCTGCGCGTGGCGACGGGGACGAGGTCCGGCTGGATGTCCCCGGCGGCGTACGCGGCGGCGAGCTTCTGCTGGCTCCGCAGGGCGTAGTGGTCGGCGCGCTCCTTCGTCAGGTGCGGGAACCGGTCGTGGATCCGCTCGGCCGTGCGGCCCATGTTGAGCGCGTCCTCGCCGACGAGGCGCTCGGAGAGGAAGCGCGGATTCGGATCGGCGCCGAAGCCCATCGGGTGCCGGCCCATGTGCTCCACGCCGCCGGCGAGCACAACGTCGTAGGCGCCGAACGCGATGCCGCCCGCGGTCGCGGTGACCGAGGTCATCGCTCCGGCGCACATGCGGTCGACGGCGAAACCGGGCACCGACTTCGGCAGCCCGGCGAGCAGCGCCGCCGTGCGGCCGAGGGTCAGGCCCTGGTCGCCCTGCTGGGTGGTGGCGGCGATCGCCACCTCGTCCACCCGCTCCTTCGGCAGCGCGCCGTTGCGCTCCAGCAGACCGATCATCGCCTTGACGACGAGGTCGTCGGCTCGGGTCTGCCAGTACATGCCCTTCTCGCCGGCACGCCCGAACGGAGTACGGACTCCGTCGACGAACACGACTTCGGATCTCTCGGCCACAATGCCTCCCAGGAACTCACGGTCGCCGTCGATCGTAGGAACCGGCACCGCGCGGCCGGAATCCTTTGCCGCTTCCTACGAAGGGGTTTCGGTGCCCTCGGCCGCCGCTTGGGCCGCTTCGACAAACGCGGTGGCGATCGAGCCCGATGTGGCCTCGACCTGCCAGGCGCGGGCGCCGGCGCGGGTGAGCTCGGCGGCGACCGAGTCACCGGTCAGCGGCTCGGGTGGGTTCCAGGCCACCCGGCGCAGCAGCTCCGGCGTGAGCAGGTTCTCGACCGGGAGCGAGAGCAGCTCGGCGATCTCGGTGACCACGGCGCGTCCCGCCTTCAGGCGAGCGTCGGCGGCCGGGTTGCGATCGCCCCACGCGCGTGGCGGAGGGAGCGTGTCGGCGGCCGGGCGGGTCGGGCTCGGCAGGTCCTCGGTCGTCGTCCCGCGCTCGATCGCGGCCCACCAGCGCTCGACCTCGCCGCGGCTGGCGCGGCCGGTGAAGTCGCGGCGGCCCGAGAGCTGGCCGATGCTGGTCGGGATGTTGCGGGCGACCGCGATGATCGAGGAGTCGGGGATGAGCCGGCCGGGTGCGATGTCGCGCTCGCGGGCGAACGCGTCGCGGGCCAGCCAGAGCTCGCGCGCCACGGCGAGGGGGCGCGGGCCGCGGAGCGAGTGCATGCCGGAGAGGCGGCGCCACGGGTCCGGGGGGACCGCCTTGGGAGCGCGCGCGAGCGTCGCCTCGAACTCCTCGCGGGCGATGCGCGTCTTCCGCGCGGCGATGAGCATCTCCTCCATGCGGTCGCGGAGGTCGACGAGGAGCTCCACGTCCTTCGCGGCGTAGACGAGCCAGCTCTGCGGGAGGGGGCGGGTCGACCAGTCCGCGGCCGAGTGCTCCTTGGCCAGGTGGATGCCGAGGAGGTCCTCGACGACGGCGCCGAGCCCCACCTTGGGCAGTCCGAGGAGCCGGGCGGCGAGCTCGGTGTCGAAGATCCGCACCGGGTCCAGGCCCACCTCGCGCAGGCAGGCGAGATCCTGACTGGCGGCGTGGAGGATCCACTCCTCCTGGCCGATGACCGCCTGCAGGGCGTCCATCCGGCCGATGGCGGGGGGATCGAAGAGGAACGCGCCTGCGCCGCGCCGGTAGACCTGGATCAGGTAGGCGCGCTGCGAGTAGGTGAAGCCGGAGGCGCGCTCGGCGTCGACGGCGACGGGACCCTCGCCGGCGGCGAGGGCGTCGACCGCGGCGAGGAACTCGTCGGGCGTGGAGAGGACACGGTAATCAGTCACGGTTGTTCCGTCGGAAGGCGAGCGGGGTCACACCGTCGCTCGATACGGGCGGGAGACCCGCGAGCATGCACAACAGCTCCCCCCACCCTTCCACGTGAGCGGCGAGCTCCGCATCATCGGGACTCCAGGAGGCGCGGATCTCGATCTGCGCACCGTCCCCCTGAGCGGCCAGCTCGCCGAAGCCGGTGGAGAGCACCTTGGTGGCCGTGCCGGACGCGGCCGAGTAGGAGGCGCCCCGCGCCCCGAGGGCGTCGATGAGCCAGGACCAGGCGACCTCGGCGAGGAACGGATCGGTGCCGATCTCGACCTCGAGCGGAGCCTGCGCGAAGCAGACGACACGGAAGGGGCCGCCCCACTGCTCGGGCTCCTCGGGGTCGTAGAGCAGGATGAAGCGCCCCGTGCCCAGCTCGGAGTCGCGTCCGTGCGCGTGCGGCGCGACGTCGCCCGACAGGGCGAGGGCCCAGGGCGCGAGACCCGACGGCGAGGCGATCTCGGACACGGTGAGCTCGTCGCGCGTGGCAGCGGCGCGGATCGACTCCGTCGCGACCCGGAACTCCTCGGGGAGCTGGGACGACGCTGGGAATTCGGGCACGATCGCAGACTAGGGTTCCGACGCGCCCGGGACGCGGAGGCACGCCGGGTGGGCGGCTCTCAGCGCGTGCGGCTCCACCGGGTGTATACGGCCCCGGAATCGTCGGCGGCCAGCAGCGTGAGGGCGTAGGCGTCGTCGACGACAGCGGTGCCCGTCGCGACCGGGAGGCCCGGGAGGACGACCCGCGGGGAGGTGGTGAGGCACAGCTCGTCCACCCGGCCCGAGGCGAGGAACTGGCCCGAGAGCGAGGCGCCGCCCTCGCAGACGACGCGACGCAGGCCGAGCCCGGCGAGAGCGTCCAGGAGCTCGTCGACGCCGATCCGCTCCGAGGAGGACGGGATCCGGACGACCTCGACGCCGGCGGGGAGCCCCTCCACCGCGCCGCGCGACTCCGGCACCAGCAGCAGGACCCGGGAGCCCTCCTGCAGCTCCAGGCGGTGCCCGGCGAGATCGCCCGAGGCGGAGACGACGGCGAGCGGGACCCGCCGGGGCACGCGGTAGCCCTCGGCGCGGACGCTGGCGGCTCCGACGAGGACGACGTCGGCCTGCTCGCGGATCACTCCGAGGATCGTGCGGTCGACGCGGTTGGTGAGCGTCTCGCTGGTGCCGTCGGAGCCGGTGCTGGAGCCGGTGACGCTCGCGATCATGTTCAGGCGCACGCGCACCGCCCCGTCGGGGCGCCAGGCGTCCGCGACCGCCGCTCGCGCACCGTCCTCACCGATCACGATCGGCGGACCGGGGGGGACGAGCGGCCGGAGGATCATGCGGCCAGGTGCGCGCGGACCTGCCGCTTGGTGCGGCCGAGCAGCGCGGTCATGCCGCGCAGGCGCAGCGGCGAGACCGCCTCCGAGAGGCCGATGGTCTGCGGGAAGTCGTCGGGGACGGCGAGCACCTGCTCGGGGGTGAGCCCGGCCAGGCCCTGCGCCAGGATCGACGCGAAGCCGCGCGTCGTGGGCGCCTCGCGGGGAGCCGTGGCGTGCAGGTGCACGATCCCGCCCTCCACGTCGACGACGATGAAGACGGGCGCCTGGCACTCCTCCACGCGCTCGAAGAGGTCCGGGTGGTCGCGGTAGCGCTCGGGCAGGTCGGGGAGCTCGTTCGAGAACTCGAGCAGGAGCTGCAGGCGCTCCGGCTTCTCGAGGGCGAGGAACTCCTCGCGGATGTCGCGCAGAGCGTCGGGGAGCGTGGTGTCGGTCATCGGTTCCAGTGTCTCATCGGGAGTCGGTCGGAGGGCCCTCACGACGAAGGCCGAGAGCCCCGATCCGGGCCCTCTCGGGGCCTGTCGGCGCTCTCGGCCTTCGTCGTGACGGTCAGCGGGCGGCGGGGGCCTCGCCGGCCTCGGCACCCTGCACGATCGGGACGCGGACGGCGCTGCCCCACTCGGTCCAGGAGCCGTCGTAGTTGCGGACGCCCTCGAAGCCGAGGAGGTGGGTCAGCACGAACCAGGTGTGGGCGGAGCGCTCGCCGATCCGGCAGTAGGCGATGACGGAGTCGCCGTCCTTCAGCCCCGCGCCCTCGCGGTAGACGCCGTTCAGCTCGTCGAGGGGGCGGAAGGTGCCGTCCTCGGCGGCGGCCTTGCCCCAGGGCACGTTCTGCGCGCTCGGGATGTGACCGGCGCGCAGGGCGCCCTCCTCCGGGTAGGCCGGCGCGGTCGTGCGCTGCCCGGTGAACTCCTCCGGGGAGCGGACGTCGATCAGCGGGTTGCCGAAGTGCGCGAGGACGTCGTCCTTGAAGGCGCGGATCTCGGCGTCGCTGCGCTCGACGACCGGGTACGCGGCAGGCTCCGGGGAGGAGGCGTCGGTGGTCGTCGGGCGGCCCTCGGCGAGCCACTTGTCGCGGCCGCCGTCGAGCAGACGGACGTCCTCGTGGCCGAAGAGGGTGAAGACCCAGAGCGCGTAGGCGGCCCACCAGTTGTTCTTGTCTCCGTAGATCACGACGGTGGTGTCGCGGGCGATGCCCTTGCCGCCGACCAGCGCGGCGAACGCGGCGCCGTCGATGTAGTCGCGCTGCACCGGGTCGTTGAGGTCGGTGTGCCAGTCGATCTTGACGGAGCCGGGGATGTGGCCGGTCTCGTAGAGCAGGACGTCCTCGTCGGACTCGACGACGACGAGACCGGGAGTGCCGAGGCGCTGCTCGAGCCAGTCGGCGCTGACGAGCCGTTCGGGGTGCGCGTAGGAGGCGAACTTCGGCGACGGATCGGTTTCGACGGACAAGGAGGACCTCCAGGATGGTGCGCGGAGCGCGGGCGTGATTCCACGGCGGGCTACGCTGGAGCCCGCCCTTCAGCGACAGTACGCGTCCGCGGACGACGCCGCACGGAGGGCGCCGTAAGAGTTCGACACAGAACCGCGGCGGGTCCGTTCCCGGTGCGGCCGCCGCCACTGAGCGCACAGGCCCCCGCCGTGTGCAGGATGCGAGACGCGAGTGAGCCCCGACGACGTCCGATCGACGAGCAGCCTGACCGCCCGCTCGCCCCAGATCAGCGGGCACGAGATCGCGTCGACGCTGGTGCCCCCGCGCCAGTTCGAGGGCGCCACCTTCGAGAGCTACCGTCCCGACCCGGAGTACCCCTCGCAGGCCGACGCGGTGGAGGCTCTCCGCGCGTTCGCCGCCGGCGGCGGGTCGAAGGGCGGCGGAGGCGGCTTCCTGGGCTTCGGCCGGAAGAAGGCCCCGGCGGTCAAGCCGGGCGTGTACCTCGACGGCGGCTTCGGCGTCGGCAAGACCCACCTGCTCGCGGCGATCTGGCACGCGGTGCCGGGCCGCACCTACTTCGGGACGTTCATCGAGTACACCGCGCTCGTCGGCGCCCTCGGCTACGCGGCGACCGTCTCGCTCCTCAAGGGCTCGGCGCTCCTGTGCATCGACGAGTTCGAGCTGGACGACCCGGGCGACACGATGCTGATGACCAGGCTCCTCGGCGAGCTCGTCGCCTCCGGGACCCGCATCGCCGCGACCTCGAACACCCCGCCCAACGCGCTGGGCGAGGGGCGCTTCGCCGCAGCGGACTTCCTCCGCGAGATCCAGTCGATGGCCGCCCACTTCGAGACGATGCGGATCGACGGCACCGACTACCGGCGCCGCGACATCGAGGGCCACGCCGTGGTGCGCAGCGACGAGGAGATCGACGCCCTCGTCGGGGCCGCCCCCGCCGGCTCCGTCGTCACCGACGACCCGTTCGCGGACGCCGTGCACCACCTGGGCACCGTGCACCCCTCCCGGTACATCAAGGTGATCGACGGCGTCGACACCATCGTGCTCCGGGGCGTCACCGCTCTGACCGACCAGACCGACGCCCTGCGCCTCGTGGCCTTCATCGACCGGGTCTACGACGCGCAGATCCCGGTCCTCGCCTCCGGGACGCCCCTGGACGAGGTCTTCGGTGGCGACATGCTGAGCGGCGGCTACCGCAAGAAGTACCTGCGCTCGATGTCGCGGCTGATCGCGCTCACGTCGATGGCGCCCCGCTCCTAGGAGCCGATCCTGCGAGGAGCCGATCCTCCGAGGAGCCGATCCGCTCTCCTCCCGGCGTTCCCGGGGTCGTCGTCGTGCCGTTCGCCAGCGTGCCGTAACGCGCTTTTTACACAGGGGCCTCGGCCGTAACCTCCCCGAAACGCGGTGCCTCACGGAACGAAACCTCGCGCCACCAGACTGTCGGCTACCCGAGGTGACCCGACACCCGCGTGTCTCCAGGCCGTGCTCCGACGCAGCGTCCTCGCTCCGGGCTTTTCTCTGCACACTCACGAGAGGTTCAACAATGGATCAAGGCAATACCGCGTTCCTGCTCATCGCAGCCGCGCTGGTCCTGCTCATGACCCCCGGGCTCGCCTTCTTCTATGGCGGCCTGGTGCGTGCGAAGAGCGTCATCAGCATGATGATGCTCAGCTTCGGAGCCATGGGCCTCATCGGGGTCCTCTGGGTCCTGTACGGCTACGCGATCGCGTTCGGCAACGGCCCGTCCGGCCCCGCCGGCACCGACACCTTCGTCGGCATCGACGGCGTCCTCGGCATCGACACCGCTCAGATCGGCCTGCAGGGCATCTACAACGACGCGCTCGGCGAGCAGACGTCGGCCTACCCGACGCTGGCCTTCGCCGCGTTCCAGGCGACGTTCGCGATCATCACCGTCGCGCTCATCTCCGGCGCCATCGCGGACCGCGCGAAGTTCGGCGCCTGGATGGTCTTCGCCGGCGTCTGGGCCACCGTCGTCTACTTCCCGGTCGCCTCGTGGGTCTTCAACTTCACCCTCGGCGACGACGCCACCGTCGTCGACGGCGGCTGGATCGCCTACAACGTCGGAGCGATCGACTTCGCCGGAGGCACCGCGGTGCACATCAACGCCGGTGCGGCGGCCCTCGCCCTCGCCCTGGTGCTCGGCAAGCGCGTCAACTTCACGAAGGGCGCGCACCAGCCGCACAACCCGCCGTTCGTGCTCCTGGGCGCCGGACTGCTCTGGTTCGGCTGGTTCGGCTTCAACGCCGGCTCCGAGCTCGCCGCCGACGGCATCGCGGCCGTCGCCTTCCTCAACACCATCGCCGCTCCGGCCGCCGCGATCCTCGGCTGGCTCGTCGTCGAGAAGATCAAGGACGGCAAGCCCACCTCCATCGGCGCCGCCTCGGGCGCGGTCGCGGGCCTCGTCGCGATCACCCCGGCCTGCGCCAGCCTGTCGCCGTTCTGGGCGATCGTCCTGGGTGTCATCACCGGTGCCGTCTGCGCCCTGGCGATCGACCTCAAGTACCGCCTCGGCTACGACGACTCGCTCGACGTGGTCGGCGTGCACCTCGTCGGCGGCCTCATCGGAACGCTCTACATCGGCTTCTTCGGCACCGGCGTGGGCCTGTTCCTCACCGGCGACGCGAGCCAGCTCGGCAAGCAGGCCCTCGCGGCCTTCACCGTCCTCGCCTACTCCTTCGTCATGACGCTCCTCATCGGCTGGATCATCCAGAAGACCATGGGCTTCCGCGTGAAGAACGAGGACGAGATCGCCGGCATCGACACGGCCATCCACGGCGAGGCGGGCTACGTCCTGGCGGACTGACCTCGCGCTCCTCGCAGCATCCGACGGGGTGCCGACTCTCCGGAGCCGGCACCCCGTCGGCGCGTCCGCGAGGCACGGGCACTCGGGGCGGCGGGGACCTGATCCGGGCTAGGGTTCCGGGGTGCCCTCCTCGCGCTCGGTCGTGTCCCTGCTCCTCCGACTCCTCGGCCGCGCGGTCGCCCCGCGGCCGGACGCCGGGCCCCGCCCGCAGCGCCCGTACCTGAGCACGACGGCGCCGACGCCGGGCGCGAGCGGAGTGGGCCGCACCGTCGAGGTCGACCCGTCGCGGCTCCGCGGCGTCCGCCTGGGCTATGCGCCCACGCCCGACGGCGACCCGGACCCGGGCGAGGTCGTCTGGACCTGGGTGCCCTACGAGGAGGACGACGGCCGCGGCAAGGACCGCCCGGTGCTCGTGCTCGCGGTCGAGAAGTCGGGGACGGTGCTCGCCGTGCGGCTGAGCTCGAAGGAGCACTCCGACTACCTGGCCGTCGGCACCGGCGGCTGGGACCCGGACGGACGTCCCAGCTGGGTCGACCCGGAGCGCGTGTTCCGCGTGCATCCCGCGGGGATGCGCCGGGAGGGCGCCGCCCTGGAGCGCCCCCGGTACGACGCCGTCGCCCGGGTGCTCTCGGCGCGGTACGGCTGGCACTGAGCGCTCGACGCCGCCGAGCCGCCGCGAGAGATCGCCGCTGAGCGCCTCAAAGGGGATCCCGGCCCGACGGACGAGGGCCGTGCTCCTCGGAGGAGGCGTCAGGCCGGGTCGATCGGCACGAAGCCCGCGTACTTCGCAGCGCGGCCGTCCCCGGAGGACGTGCCCGTGAGCCTGCGCTGCACCCACGGCGCGACGTGCTGCCGGTAGTACTGGACCGTTCCGCCGCGCCGGAGTGCGGTCTCGGGGGCGTCCGGCAGCGCGGCGGGCGGCGTGAGCCCGAGCGCCCGGAGGACCCGGTCGGCCACCCGCCGGTGCCCCCGCGGGCCGAGGTGCAGGCGGTCCTCCGACCACAGCGCCGGATCGGCGAAGGCCGGGTCGTGCCAGTTGTCGGCCACCACCACGTCGGTCCGGTGGCTCGTCCGACGCAGGACGGCGTCGGTCAGCGCGTCCCCGCGGCGGCGGATGAGCGACCCGAGCGGGAGCCGGGGGGACGGGTCCGCGCCGGCCAGGGCG
This sequence comes from Rathayibacter sp. AY2B3, assembly GCF_002931755.1. Classification (NCBI taxonomy): domain Bacteria; kingdom Bacillati; phylum Actinomycetota; class Actinomycetes; order Micrococcales; family Microbacteriaceae; genus Rathayibacter; species Rathayibacter sp. AY2B3. Next base: position 144,007 of record NZ_PSUG01000002.1, read on the forward strand.
ATCAGCACGACGCCCTGCTCGTCGCAGCGCTCGAGGACGCGGAGGTAGGCGTCGGCGATCCGCTCGATGTCGGCCCGCGGGCGCAGCATGTCGTTGCCGCCTCCGTTGAAGGAGAGGTGGGTCGGGCCCAGGGCGAGCGCGGGCTCGAGCTGCTCGGCGAGGATCGGCGCGATGAGCCGGCCCCGGATCGCGAGATTGGCGTACTCGATCCGCTCACCCGTGGCCGCCGCCCATCCCGCGGCCGTGAGGTCGGCCCAGCCTCGCGGGGTGCCGTCCGGCCGCTCGTCGCCGACCCCCTCGGTGAAGGAATCGCCGATCGCGACGTAGCGGACGGCCGTCATCGGCGGGTTCCGGAGGTGCGCATCGTGGCACTGTACCGCTCCGCGGCAGGGCTCAGGCGCGGCGCCTCAGGGGGGTGACCGGTGCCGAGCGGGCGCTGCTGAGGCGGGCCGGCGTCGTGGCGCCCGGCGCTGCGGCGAGCAACTCCTCCTCGGGCCGGGTGCCCGGACGGGGGTCGCGCTCGGGACGCGGGGCGGCCCGGAACCAGGCGCCCAGCGCGGAGGACCGGCGGTGCCTCCGGTGATCGCGGTCCAGCTCCGCGGTGCCGCGGTAGCCGGAGCACCGGGCGATGCGGTCGAGGCCGCCGAGCCCCACGGGGGTGCTCGCCATCAGGACGGCGGCCAGCTCGAGTCGGCGGAGGGCGAGGTGCTCGTCGAGGCCGAGCCCGTAGCAGCGGCGGAACCGCAGCCGTAGCAGCAGGGCGGGCATCCGCAGCTCGGCGGCGAGGCGGGGGACGGTGAAGCGCCGATCGAGGTAGCGCTCGTTGACGAGGGCGGCCGCCGCGATGGCGAAGACGTCGAGCGGCCGGCGGGACGCGGCGGGGCGGGGGGCGGGGGTTCGGGTGTCCAGGGTAGGCATGCAGAGGAGACGCGCGAGGTCCCTGTTCGTGACGCGGAGGCGCGGAATGCGCTCGGGTGGCGCGGTGATCGGTGTCGGAGAGGCTCGACCGTCGGGGGCTGTGCCATCGTCGGGTGGGAGCGGACTCCCCGCCGATCCGGAACAGACACCCCAGGAGACGACCGCATGGCGCACGCCGCGCTGATCATCCACAGCGCACGGAAGGTCGACGCGGCCGGGTCGGTGGAGGACCACTGGCTCCTCGCGCGGGACGGCGCGATCACGGCGACCGGCACCGGCTCCGGTTGGCGCCGGTCCGCGGAGGGGGCGGAGCTGCACGACGCGCGGGGCCTCACCGCTGTCCCGGGCTTCATCGACCTCCACGTGCACGGCGGCGGCGGTCACGGCTTCGACGGGGGAGTGGAGGCGATCCGCGCAGGCCTCGCGCTGCACCGCTGCCGCGGCACCACGCGCTCGCTGGTCAGCCTGGTCTCGGCGCCGCTGGAGCAGCTGGAGGCCTCGCTGGACGCCGTCTCGGCCCTCGCGGCCGTCGACCCGCTCGTGCTCGGCGCGCACCTCGAGGGCCCGTTCCTCGCGCCCTTGCGCAGCGGTGCGCACGACCCCGCGGCTCTCGCGCACCCCTCCTCCGGCGCGGTCGACCGGCTGCTGGACGCCGCCCGCGGACGGCTCGCGCAGATCACGCTCGCGCCCGAGCTGCCGGGAGCCCTCGCAGCAGTGGAGCGGCTCGTCGGCGCCGGCACGGTGGTCGCGGTGGGCCACACCGAGGCGGACGCCGACCAGGCGCGGGCCGCGTTCGACCGCGGAGCCCGGCTGGTCACGCACGCGTTCAACGCCATGCCCGGGATCGGCCACCGCTCCCCGGGCCCGATCCCGGTGGCCCTCGGCGACGAGCGGGTCGCGCTCGAGCTGATCCTCGACGGCAGGCACGTGGACGTCGAGGTGGCGCGGCTCGCGTTCGCGGCGGCTCCCGGGCGGATCGCACTCGTCACCGACGCGATGGCGGCGGCAGGGGCGGGCGACGGTGCGCACCGCCTCGGCCCGCTCGACGTCGAGGTGCTCGGCGGAGTCGCCCGACTCGCGGGCACCGCCGTCCTCGCCGGATCCACGCTCACGCAGGACGAGGCGCTGCGGCACGCCGTCGGACCCGGCCGTCTCGGGCTGGAGGCGTCCGTCGCCGCCCTCACCGCCGTTCCCGCCCGCGTGCTCGGCCGTGGCGACCTCGGCCTGCTGGCTCCCGGGTACCGCGCCGACGTCGTCCTGCTCGACGCGTCACTCCGCGTGCGGCGGGTCTGGGCAGACGGGGCGCCCGTCCCCTGACTCCGCGGTCGGTGCGTCGCGACCCCGGGTCAGGGCGTCGGTGTGACGGTCCAGGTGCCCTCGGTCTGGACGGCCATCACGCCGGGGAGATCGGCGTCGAACACCTCGGAGAAGGCACCGGTGTCGCCGAACAGCTGCGGCTGGTCGGAGGTGGTGAACACCCGGCCCGAGAACGAGTCGTCGGGTCCGGCCGGGGTGTACTCGACCGTCACGCGCGGGACGTCGTCCGAGAAGAAGAGGACGGCCGGGCCGGTGCCGGACTGCGCCCCGCTCACCGTCGCGAGGTCGTTCCAGCTCTGGAGGCCGAGCGTCCACGGCCCCTCCGCCCGGACGATCACCTGCTGATCGACGGGGTCGTCGCGGAAGAAGCCGGTCAGGAACGAGCCGGTCATCGGGGCGGCGGCCTCGCCGAAGGGCGACATCCGGCCCGCGGCGGTGACGATCGCCGTGCCGGTGCAGGCCGAGCAGTCCAGGCTCAGGACGACCGCGAACTCGCCCTGCCGCTGGAACGACACGTCGGCCGGCCCCGTGCCCGAGACGGTAGCGGGGACTCCTTCGCCGACCGGCCCCGCGTCGACCACGGTGCCGACCGGCTCGGCGGTCGGCGGAGCGGAGGAGGTCGGGCTCGGAGTGATCAGGTCGGTGATGGCGGGTCTCGGCGTCCGCGAGGCGGGTGCGGACGCCGTGGCGCCCGTGTCGGCCCCGCCGCCGGCGGTGCACCCGCCCAGCAGCAGGAGCCCCGCCGCTGCCGTCGTCACCAGTGCCGCTGTCGTCCCCCGTGCCCTCATGCCTCCAGCCTGCCAGGGCCGGACCCGATCATCGCCCCCGAGGGAGTCAGAGGAGGAGGGCGCCGAGGCCCGCGGCGGCGAGGACGACGATCCACGGGGGCACGGTCCAGCGCGTCAGCGCCACGAAGGCGCCGATCGCGAGCGCCAGAGCACCGGTCGAGCCGATGCCCTCGGTCAGCACCGGGTCGTAGAGGGCCGCTCCGAGCAGTCCCACCACGCCGGCGTTCACGCCGGCCAGCGCCCGCTGCGCGACCGGCAGGTGCCGCAGCCGCTGCCAGAACGGGAGCACGCCGATCACGAGCAGCGCGCCCGGCAGGAAGATCGCGACCAGCGCGATCGACGCCCCCGCGACGCCGTCCGGCGTCCCCGCGCCCACCGCGCCGAGGAACGCGGAGAAGGTGAAGAGCGGGCCGGGGACCGCCTGCGCCGCTCCGTAGCCGGCCAGGAACTCGCTCTGCCCGACCGCGCCGGCGCCGACCGTCTGCGCCTCCAGCAGAGGAAGCACGACGTGCCCGCCCCCGAACACCAGAGCGCCCGCGCGGTAGAAGACGGAGGCGAGACCTGCCGCTCCCTCGCCGGTGAGCGCGGCGACCAGGGGGAGGCCGGCCAGGAGGAGTCCCCAGAGGGCGAGAGCCGAGACCGCGAGCGCCGTCGGGATCCGGACCGCGAAGCCCGGGCCGTCGTCCGGAGCCGCCTCCTCGCGGCGCAGCCACAGGACGCCGGCCAGGCCCGCCGCCGCGATCACCGCCACCTGCAGCGAGGGCTCCGGGGCGAGGAGCACGGCGACGGCCGCCGCGCCGGCGATCGTCGCGCGGCGGCGGTCCGGTGCGAGTGTGCGCGCCATCCCGAGCACGGCCTGCGCGACGACCGCGGCCGCCGCTGCCTGGAGGCCCAGGAGCCAGCCGGCGGCGGCGACGTCGCCCGCGCCGACGACGACACCGGCGACGAGGACCAGGGCGATCGCCGAGGGGAGCGTGAATCCGCACCACGCGGCGACGAGTCCTGCGAGTCCCGCGCGCTGCAGGCCGACCGCCATCCCGACCTGGCTGGACGCGGGTCCGGGGAGGAACTGGCACAGCGCCACGAGGTCGGCGTACGCGCGATCGGTCAGCCAGCCGCGGCGCACCACGAACTCCTCACGGAAGTAGCCGAGGTGCGCGATCGGCCCGCCGAACGACGTCAGCCCGAGGCGGAGGAACACGAGGAGCACGGGGAGGGCGCCGCCCCGCTGCGGCCGACCCGTCTGCGACACGGGGGCATCCTGCCAGACAGCGGTGTCCGGCAGGAGTCGTGTCACCGGAGAAGGGACGATAAGCGACCGGACAATCGACTCCTCGCGCATTCTCTTTTCGATGGATGAAGCGGTGGGTATAAATACTGAACCGCTTCTCGATCCCCCTGTTAGCCTGGTCCGGCTTCCCTTTCCTTCTCGAGGAGAAGGCGATCCGCATCGGTATCGCGAGCACTGCCGCTCGTTCACTGAACGCCTTCTCCTCCTCTTTCGATCGGTGTACCAGTAACGGTGACGATCGGAAAGGCTCTCTCTTCCGTGACTCCTCAGGACACTGCAGTCGGCGACTCCGCCGACTCCTCCCGCACCGGCTCCCGATCGGGCGCGAAGGCCCTCTCCGCTCTCTCGCGCCGCACGATCCTCGCCGGATCCGTCGCGGGCGCGGGCGCGATCGCCTTCGCGACGCCGGCCCTCGCGGCCGGCGACCTCACCGCGGTGCCCCGACTGCCCGGCGAGGTCTCGCGCCTGTCCACCGCCACGTCGAAGACGGGCGGGAAGCGCTACGAGATCATCGACGTCGTCGTCGCGGGGGACCGGGCGCGCCTGTTCGTGCCGCACGCGACACCTCCGTCGCAGACCAGGGGCGCATCGATGCTCTGGTACTACCACGCCCGCAACGGCACCCACACGGCGCTCTCGAGCGCCTTCGCCTACTCCGCCGACCTCGCCGTGGACCGCGGCATCGTCAGCATCTGCCCGACCTACGGCGGCAGCATCTGGTCGAGCCCGCGGGCGATCGAGATCCAGGCCGCTGTCGTCGCCTGGGCCTCGTCGGTGTGGCGGATCGACGCGAGCCTCCTGCGCTCCGACTCCGGGGGCGGGCCGCTCCTGACCTGGGCCTACGGGAAGCGGATGGTGCCGAACATCCGGGGCGCGTACCTCTGCAGCAGCTCCTACGACATGGAGGAGCGCGCGGCGAGCGAGCCGGACAAGATCGGCCCCGAGTACGCGGACGCCGCGGCGATCGCCGCCACCAATCCCGCGCGACTGCCCGCGTCGGTGTGGCGCGGCGCCCGGCTGAGGATCACCGGATCGCCCGACGACGTCATGGTGCCGCTCGCCCTGCACGGCGCCGCCCTGCACGCCGCGGCGCTGCCCCTGGCGAAGGAGGCGACGCTGCGCACCCACCCGGGGGAGGGCACCGACGGCCACAAGGTCCCGAGCTTCACCAACAAGGAGATGATCGACACCTTCCAGCGCTGGATCGCCGAGGGCCCCGTGCCGCAGACGGAGCCCGCGCCCGAGACTCCCCCCGTGTCCACGCTGCCCGGCGCGGGCACCTACGAGAACGGCTCCGCGCAGATCGCCACCACGGGCACCTGGACGACCCTGAAGGCCACGGCGGACAGCGGCGGGAGCATCGCCTACTCGACCAGCTCCGGCGCCTCCGCGACCCTCGCCTTCACCGGCACGAGCATCGCCTGGATCAGCCGCCTCACGTCGTCCTCCGGGATCAACGACGTCGAGCTCGACGGGGTGAAGGTCGCGTCCGTCGACCGCTACAGCGCGTCCACCCGCTCGAAGCAGACGGTGTGGAGCAGCGGACAGCTCGCCGCCGGGCCGCACACGCTGACCATCCGCCGCGGGAGCGGCCGCAATCCGGCCTCGACCGGGACAAACCTGCTGCTCGACTCCTTCGTGGTCCAAGACGCGACGCCTCCGCCTGCGACGACCCTTCCCGGTGCGGGCACGTACGAGAACGGCTCCGCCCCGATCGTCACGACCGGCACCTGGTCGACGCTCACGGCGAGCACGGACAGCGGCGGCAGCATCGCCTACTCGACCACCGCGGGCGCCTCCGCCACCCTCGCCTTCACGGGCACCAGCGTGAGCTGGATCAGCCGCCTGACCGGCTCGTCCGGCATCAACGACGTCGAGCTCGACGGCGTGAAGGTCGCGTCGGTCGACCGCTACAGCGCCGCGACGCGGTCGAAGCAGACGGTCTGGAGCAGCGGGCAGCTCGCGGCCGGGCCGCACACGGTGACGATCCGCCGCGGGAGCGGGCGCAACCCCGCCGCGAGCGGCACCAACCTGATCCTCGACGCGTTCGTCGTCGGGGACGCCGCCCCGGTCCCCACGGTCAGCGTGCCCACGCCGATCGCGGAGTGGTCCTTCGCCGAGAGCGCCGCCCCCTTCGCCTCGGCCGTCGCGGGCGCTCCGGCGTTGCGGCAGGGCGCCGGCTCCTCCGCCCGCGCCGTCGCCACGCCCTTCGGCACCGGAGTCGCCCTCAACGGGACGACGGACCACCTCCTCGTCCCCAAGGGCGAGGTCGGCCCGCTCAACCTGGGCGCTTCGACCGGCCAGGTGACGATCGCGGCGTGGGTGCTCAACTCCGACCCGGACGGCGCCTGCATCGCGGGCGTCTGGGAGGAGTCGACGGTCGGGCCGCTGCGCTCCTACGCACTGTTCAACAACCTCCCCGAGTACGGCGGCTGGGAGCGGGTGTGCATGCACGTCTCGAAGCTCGGCGGGCCGACGCCCGGCTACCCCTACTCGCGCGACTACTCGGTGGAGCCCCGCCGGATCACGCGCGGGACGTGGCAGCTGCACGTCGGGACGTACGACGGCGCAGTCGCGGTCTCGTACCTCGACGGCGCCGCCACCGCGTACCCGGTCTACACCGACAAGCTCGGCGCGACCTACGCGAAGAACCCCTACGTCTATCCCGACGGCCTCAACGCGGCTCCGGGCGACTTCGTGGTCGGAGCGGTCGGCCGGGACGGCACGATGATCAACCGCTTCGCCGGCTCCCTCGCTCGACTGCGGGTGTGGGACCGGGCGCTGACCGCGGAGCAGGTGAAGCAGCTCTATTCCGCCGAGAAGGGCGCCCTCGGCTGATGTCCCGAATGCCGTGACACGAGTCCGAGAAGCGGATGTTCCGCTTATCGGATCACGCCGTGTGGTCGATGAAGCATGTCCCTCTTCCGGGGAGGGTGCGCCGGGTGGCCATAGCCGGTCCACTGACCGGATCACGATCGTCCCGTCGTTCTCCGCCGCCTTTTCGAGGAGGGCGGGAGTCCGGTGCCTCTCTCTCTCCGGAGAGGCACCGGATCCGGTCCGGAATCACGTGGACGTGCATTCCCGGAGGGACGATCGGCGGAGGAGCTGAATCCGGCGACCGAGCCGCCCGGTCGTGGGCCTCAGAGTGCGGCTCCGCGCCAGATGCGCACCGGCGCGACCACCTCCCACCCGAGGGCGAGGTAGAGGGAGCGGCCGTCCGTGCTCGCGACGAGGAGACCGCTCCGGGCGCCCTCGACGCGGGCCCAGGCGGTGAGGGAATCGACGACCTGCCGCCCGAGCCCGCGCCGGCGGAACCGCGCATCGGTCTCGATCCGGTCCAGCACCGCCACCGTCCCGTTCACGGCGGCGCTGCCGCGGGCGGCGACGACTCCCTCGACCAGCAGCCGGACGGTCGCCACTTCGTCGGCGGCCTCGAGCACGGCTCCCTCGACGGTGCGACCCGGGCCGAGGAGCGCCGCCATCAGGCTCTCGTCGCCCGCGACGAGCTCCAGCCCGGCGGCGGGCGCGAGGCGGGCGTCGTCGCCCACTCCCACGATCGTCAGCCACTCCGCGGGGCCCGCTGTCCGCTCGGCGCCCTGCTGCAGCGCGGAGGGCGACGGATCGACCAGGATCCGCTCCCGCGTGCGGGACTCCGCTCCGACGTCGACCAGCCAGGCCCCGTCCTCGCGGACGCGCTGCACGCCGCGTGCACGGCACCAGCCCCCGATCCAGTCGTCCACCCGCTCCGTCGTCGTGATCACGCCCCGAGAGTAGCCGCGACCGGACGGGCGCGGGCACGGAAGCAGGCTCTCCGGGCGGTGGTCGTCCGCCGACGCCACGACCGCCCAGGCCAGGACCGCCCACGCCAGGACCGCCCCCTCCGCACGGCGATCCGCCGGGCGCTCCCGTTGTCAACCTCAGTGCCACGGCGCCGTCCCCGGCCCTACCGTCGGCGCGAGACATCCGCTGCACCGCCGGGACCCTGACGGCCGTGCCGAGAGTGAGGGGCCGATCCGATGCCCAGGCAGAAGGGCGACCCGCGGAGCACCACCCGAGTGCTGCGCGAGCTGGTCGCCGCGTTCGAGGACCCGGGAGCCGTGCACCCGGCGCTGGCCCGGCAGGTGCGGAGCGCCGCCCGCGAGCTGCTCGGCCTGGAGGAGCGGGAACCGCTGCGCCTGCGCGTGCGGATGCCGACCCTGATGGTCCCCCGCTCGGTCGTGGACGAGGTGCCCGATCCGCCCCCGGTGCCGCCCGCCGCGCTCTGACCCGACTGCGCTCGTACACTCGGACGATGCGACACGGCATCGTCATCCTCCCGCAGGACCCGTGGGCCGAGGCCCGCCGGAAGTGGCAGTCGGCCGAGGGCCTGGGCTTCGACCACGCGTGGACGTACGACCACCTCTCCTGGCGCTCCCTCGCCGACGAGCCGTGGCACGCGACCGTCCCCACCCTCACCGCTGCTGCGATGGTGACCGAGACGCTCCGGCTGGGCACGTTCGTGGCCTCCCCGAACTTCCGCCACCCGGTGCCGTTCGCCAAGGAGATCGCGACGCTGGACGAGATCTCGGGCGGTCGGACGGTCCTCGGGGTCGGCTCGGGCGGCACGGGCTTCGATGCGCGCGTGCTCGGACAGCCCGAGTACTCGCCCCGGCAGCGGCACGAGCGCTTCTCCGAGTTCGTCTCGGCCCTCGACGCGCTGCTGCGCTTCGAGGAGCCCGGCTCGGGCGGCGTGGACCTCGAGGGGGAGTGGTTCACCGCCCGCTCGGCGCGCATGGTGGGCGAGCCCGTGCAGCGCCCTCGCGTCCCGCTCGTCCTCGCCGCGAACGGGCCGAAGGGCCTCGCGCTCGTCGCCGAGCGCGGGCAGGGCTGGGTCACCACCGGCCCGGAGGGAGTGTCGAGCGAGGAGTGGTGGCGGGCGATCGCGTCTCTCTCCCGGCGGCTCGACGCAGCGCTCGAGACGGCCGGGCGCGACCCGCGCACCGTCGAGCGCCACCTGTCCCTCGACTCCGGGAGCGACTACTCCCTCGAGAGCGTCGCCCGGTTCGAGGACATGGCCGGCCGGGCGGAGGAGCTCGGCTTCACGGACGTCATCGCGCACTGGCCGCGCCGGGACGGGATCTACGCGGGCGACGACGAGGTCCTCTACGAGGTCGCCTCGCGCTTCTGAGCGGCCTCGGGCGCCTCGGAGCGGTGCTCAGACCGCGCGGGCGCTCCCGCGGTCGACGAGCCGGGCGGGCAGGAGGCGGATCGACGGCTCCTCGCCGCGGGACGGCTGCTCGATCCGCTCGACGAGGGTGTCCACCAGGTGTGCGCCGAGTTCGGCGGGGCCGGTCTCGACATAGCTGTAGGGGAGTGAGAAGTCGCGGGCGAACTCCGCCGAGTAGAGGCTCACGACCGAGAGCTGCTCGGGCACGACGACGGCCCGTCGGCCGAGGATCGCCGGGAGCATCGCGATCGTGCGGTCGCTGTGGACGACCAGCGCCGTGAGACCGGGGTGGTGATCGAGGAACGCCGCGACCATCGGCTCGACGGCGTCGGCGGCGGTGGCGGCCGGGCGCAGCACCAGCTCGATGCCGAGCCGGCCGGCGGTCTCGAGAGCCGACTCGCGGAACCGGAGCCCGTAGGTGCCTCCGCGGTCGAAGACGCGCTCAGGAGGAGTGATGAGACCGATGCTCCGATGCCCGAGGGCGCCCAGGTGCTCGATCAGCAGGCGGGCCGCGTCGCCGAAGTCGAGGTCGAAGACGTCCACCCCGGAGGCGTCCGCGGGCACGCCGAGGGCGGCACCGGGCCGCCGCGAGGCGCGCAGGACGGGCAGCCGGTCGTCGTCGTCCGCGACGCTCAGGAGGATCAGTCCGTCGACCTGGCCGGAGCGCGTGAGCCGGCGGACCGCAGCCGCCCCGTCGGCCTCGGTGGCCAGCAGCACGTCGTAGCCGAGCTCGCGGGCGCGGGCCGTGATGGGGAGCACGTACTCGACCATCGCGGGTGCGAACTCGTCCGGGTCGAAGTGGACGAGCAGGCCCAGCGCCATGGTGCGGCGCGTGGCGAGCGCTCGTGCTCCGGCGTTGACCGTGAAGTCGAGCTCGGCGATCGCGTCCTCGATCCGCTTGCGCGTCTCGGGGGAGATGCTGCGCTTGCCGGAGAGGACGTACGACACCGTGCTGCGCGAGACCCCGGCCGCTTTCGCGACGTCTCCGATCGTGGCCATCTCCACCCCCGCTCGAACCGTGTCGAGAGTGGCAGTGCGGCGCGGCGCACGCAACTCGGGCGCCGCGTCCGCTGCCCGAGGACCGGACGCTCCGGCTCCGGCGCTCTGCTCGTCCACGGCGCGCTCGTCCCCGTCGCGGCCCGTCCGGTCCCGACGGCACGCCGACGCGGCCGGGCGCACGAGGAGCCCGGCCGCGTCAGCGCGTTCTGGACGGATCAGCCGCAGCGCGCCGCACCGTAGGCCGGTGCCGTGGATCCGCTCGCCGCAGCGCCGTCGACAGTCCCCGCGATCCGCACGTCGAGAGCGCCGGCTCCGACGCTCGCAGCGCGGGTGCTGAAGGCGGCCGAGACCGTCTTGCCGGGAGCGACCCCGGTGAAGGTCTTCGTGCCCCAGGCCGAACCGATCGTGATGTCAGCGGCGACCGCGCTGGTGTTGGTCGCCGTCCCCGTGATCGTGACCTTCCCCGCCGTGCAGCGCGAGGCCGCCGTGCCGGTCACCGTCAAGCCCGCGGTCCGTCCGACGAAGGGCGTGACCGAGATCCTGTCGATGTTGGGCGCGTACTGCGAGGTGAGCAGGACGCCGGGGAAGGTGTCGGAGAGGTAGGTCGTCCCGTCGAAGCCCGGGAGCTCCTTCGAGGTGATCGCGATGGTGTTCGAGCCCTTCCTGAGCGTGACCGGCACGCTCAGGTCCCACAGCTGGTTCTGGTGGAACGTGTGCGGGAAGAGCACGCGCTGCGTCACTCCGTTGACCGTGATGTCCGCGTGGCGGGCGAGCGGGTCGGGGTTGTAGTGCGTCGCGGGGGACTGCTCCTCGTTGGAGTAGCGCAACGTGAGCGCGTACGTCCCGTCCTGCTCGGCCTTCACGTCGCCGAAGGTCAGGGTCGAATCGCCGTCGCGTCCGCCGCCGATGTTCCCGACGGCCTTGCCGCCCGACGCGAAGGACAGGTCGCGGACAGTGGCGGGGCCGGTGATCGTGGCCGCCTCCGCTTCGTAGCTCGTCGTCGCGGGCGGGTTCGCGCTCGCTCCGATGACGATCCGATCGACGAGGAGCGTGCCGCTCGTGCCGACGACCTCGATCTTGTTCACGCCGCCCGAGAGGAAGACCTGACGGGTCGAGCTCGCGCCCACCGGCCCGACCTTCACGTCGTTGACGTAGAGGTCGCCGGTGCCGCCGCCCAGGGTGTCCACCGTCACGGAGGACGGCGCGTCCTTCGCGGAGTAGCCCCAGACAGTGGTGGAGGCGCCGCTGGTGAGCATCGCCGTGCCCGATCCGGAGACCCCGGTGCGGGAGTAGTCGGCCGTCGCTCCGTTCTCGAGCGTGCCGGTCTCGGCCTCGTGGATCGAGGTCGCGGCGGCCGCGCTGGGGAGGGAGAGCTCGATCTTGTCGACGATCGCGTCGCCCACGGTCGACTTCGTGCCGGCGAGGTTCTTCGCGGCGAGCGAGATCGTGTGGGTGCCGGCGGTCAGCTTCACCTTCGTGTCCGCGTGGTCCCAGACCACGAACTTGTAGGCCAGCGGAAGGAGGATCTCCTGCTCCGCAGCGCCGTCGACGCTCAGGAACGCGTTGATCGGGCCCTGCTGGGCGTTGGCGGCGTAGGTGTTGAGGGAGTTGGCGAAGACGCTGAGGTCGTACTCGCCGTCCTTCGGGACGGTGACCGCGAAGTCGAGCTTCAGGTCGCCGCCGGTGCGGATCCCGCCCACGTTGCGTCCACCCGAGGTGTAGAAGCCGCCGACGTTGGTCGGCGAGCCCTCGGGTCCGTTGAGGTTCCGCGATCCGGTGTAGCGAGCGTCCTCGGCCTCGTACTTCTGGCGGAAGTCGACGGGCGAGGCGGACGGCGACGACGCGTTGGCGCCCGGGGTCAGGACGACCTCGTAGGCGGAGTCGATGTCGAGCGCGGGGAGGGATCCGCCGAAGTCCAGCGAGAGGGCGCCGTCCACGACGGACGCGTCGAACTCCTTCACCGTCTGCGGGGCTCCCGAGTCGCCGACCTGGCCGGTCCAGCGGATCTCGCTGACCTCCACGTGGACCTTCGAGCCGAAGGTGGCGGCCGGGACGCTCTCGAACGCGACCTTCTGCGAGCCGCCGACGCCTCCGAAGAGGGCTCTCGCCTGCTTGGCGGCGGTGTCGAGGGTCGCGACGCCCTGGAGGGTGTAGCTCTGGCCGGGCTTGGGCGGCGTGACCGCGACAGTGTCGCCGGTCATCGAGGCGTAGGCGTTGAGGAGCCACCACTGGCCGTTGGCGCGGTTGGCCTGCACCGCGGAGTCGGAGAGGTTGCCGTCGATGTTCCAGTAGGCGATGTCGCCGTCGACCTTCTTGTCCTCGAGCGCGCTGATCCACTGGACCATCTGGCCGGGCACGGAGGTGTGGTAGTTGAAGGCGTACTCGTTGAGGTTCACCGGCAGGTGCTTCCCGGCGTAGGACGTGCCCGCGTACAGCTCGTCCTCCCAGGCCCGGAAGCGGTCGACGTTGGTGCGGATCTCACCCGGGGCGCTCAGCTCGTGCCAGGTCATCACGTCGGGGACGGTGTCCTGCTCGAGCGTGTGGGTCATGAACCCGCGGACCTGGTCGTAGAGGACGCTGGTGTTCGGTCCGGCGATGCGGGCGTCGGGCATCCTGTCGCGGATCAGCGCGTAGGTGCTGTCCCAGGCCGCGAAGAACGCGGTCGGGTCCTCCAGCCAGCTCTTCCCGTCGTAGCTCCACTTCCCGTTGCCGAACATGTTGCCCTCGGGCTCGTTGAACGGCACGAACACGATGTTGTCCTGGTACTCCTCGGGGAGCGCGAGCACCTGGTCGACCTGCGTGGCGATCTTCGCCTGGTAGTCGGCCAGCTTCTCCTGGGGAGTGCTGCCCGGCCACTCGTAGGGGAAGCCGCGGTAGATGTCCGTCATGTAGATGTAGGTGTCGCCGTCCGAGGTGTCGGCGACGGCTTTCGCGACGCTGAGCGCGTCGGCGCCCGGGTGCTGCGGCCCGTCCTGCGCCTTGGTCGAGACCGTGCGCAGGTCGATCCCCTCGAGGAGGTTGTCGGAGGGGAGGCCCTCGCCGTAGACCCCGTAGAGGGTGCCGGACGCGCCGCCCATGAACTCTCCGGTGCTCGTGCCGAGGTCGATGGTCATCTCGTCGAGTGCGCGCACCGTGACGGTCGCCGTGACCGCGGTGCCGAGGCCGGTGACGGTGCCCTTCACGGTGAAGGTTCCGCGCTTCGCGTAGGCGGCAGCGGGGACGCTCTCCCAGGTGACCGGGGCGTCGCGGTTCACGCCGTCGGAGTAGGTGGCGGGGACCCCCGGCAGGGCCGGCGCGACGCCGATGCCGGTAGTGACCGCGACGCTCGTCGAGAGAACGCCGGTGACGGCCGGCGCGGCGTCGCCCGCCAGCCCCCGGACCTGAGCGGCGGTCAGGGCGCGGTTGTAGACGCGGAAGTCGTCGATCGCTCCGTCGAAGTAGGGGTGCACGTTCCAGAGCGCCCGGCCGATGTTGCCGCTCTTGGAGGCGGAGGCGGAGTAGAGCTGCTTCGCGAGATCGACGGAGGCGGGAGCCGTCGCGACCTGCAGACCGTTGAGGTAGAGGGTCACGGTCGTGCCGTCCATCGTCGCGGTGACGTTGACCCACTGGTCCTTCTGCAGCGGCGAGGAGCTGGAGACCCCGGTCTCGCCGCCGTCCTTCAGCTGCTTGATGATCGCGCGGGCGCTGCCGCCGTCGAACGACGGAGCGAAGGCCGACGCGGCGTCGGGGCTGATGCCCAGGCACCACAGCCACTGGAAGCCCCCGGTGCCGGACCACTTCGTCCAGGCGGAGACGGTGGTCTGCGTCACGCCCTGGAAGAGCCCGTTCGGCACGGTCAGGTAGGGCGCGGAGGTCGAGTCCGCCGCGCCCCCGGGAAGGTCGATCGCCGTCGTACCGGCCTTCCGACCCGCGACGTACGTCGCTCTCGCGCTGTTGACGACGGTGCCGTCGAGCTTCTTCGACGAGAGGTCGGCGACCGTGGATCCGGACACCTGCCCCTGCTCGAAGTCGTACTGGAGGATGAGCGCGTCGGCGGGGACGGTGGTGTCGGCCGCGGAGGCGGACTCGGCGCTCGGGAGAGCGACGGCGAGGGCGGCGAGTGTCGCGGCACTCAGCGCGAGGGCGAGGGAGCGGGTGCCGCGCCTCGGGGAGGACATCGTTGTCACGCTGGTCACTTTCTGTGGGGACAGCCGGCCGGACGACGGCGGGCGTCGGTCCGGGGTCGGAGCAACAGTGCTTCGAACCGGTTCGACAAAACTAGGTTCCGGGCCTGCGACACGCAAGAGGACCTGAGAAGTTCCTCGTCCGGCTCGCAGGTGACGGTGGTCGCTCGGGCTCTCGACGGGACTCGTCCGTCCGCCGGACCAGGACGAGCGCTCGACGGATCTGCTCCTCCGCCTGGGCCTGTGCCGCGTGCGGGAGGATGAGGGCATGACGCTCCCTCGGCCGACGCTCCTCTCCCCGCCGCTCCAGGACCGGCTGGCCCGGTGGTTCGACGAGGAGGCGCCGCCGGCCCCCTCGCTGAGCTGGGCCCTGTTCGACCGCACCGGGCTGCTCGTCCACCACGGCCGCGGCGAGCACCGCCTCGACGGGGCCGCTCCCGGGCCCGGGACCGTGCACCGCATCGCCTCCATGTCCAAGAGCTTCGAGGCGGCGGCGGTGCTGATCCTGCGCGACCGCGGGCTGCTCCGCCTCGACGACCGCATCGCCGATCACGTTCCCGAGTTCACCGATCCGGTCGACTCCGCGGGCCGGACGCTGCCCGTGACGATCCGGATGCTCCTCAGCAACTGCTCGGGGCTCCCGGAGGACAACGGCTGGGCCGACGACGTCATGGCTCTGACGCGGGAGGAGTTCCTCGAGGTCGTCGGCCGCGGGCTGACCTTCACGGAGCGGCCGGGCGAGGTCTACCAGTACTCCAACATCGGCTTCTGGCTGCTCGGCGTGCTCGTCGAGAACGCGACCGGCGAGGACTTCCCCTCCTTCGCGACGCGGACGATCCTCGAGCCGCTCGGTCTCCACGACACGCGCTACGACAGCGGCCACTACCCCGACGGCACCGACCTGGCGGCCGGCTTCAGCACCTTCGACGACGGAGCGACCTGGGTGCCCCGCCCCGTCACCGGCACCGGAGCGGGCGCCTGCGCGGCGAGCATGTTCAGCACGGTCGGCGACATCGCCCGCTGGAGCGGCTGGCTCTCCTCCGCGTTCGAGGGCGAGGACGGCGCGGACGACGATCCGGTGCTGAGCCGCGCCTCCCGCCGCGAGATGCAGCGCGGCTGGACGCCGGTCCCCGCGCTGATCCCTCGCGCCGTCGAGAGCACGCTCGACGGCTCCGCCTACGGGTTCGGCCTGGTCGTCGAGCACGACGTCCGCTTCGGCGGGATCGCCCACCACTCCGGCGGCCTGCCGGGCTGGTCGTCGAACATGCGCTGGCATCTGGAGTCGGGCCTGGGGGCCGTGGTCTTCGCGACCGCGAACGGGGCGAAGCTCGCCGCCGCCGCGACGGGACTGCTCCGCGCCGCCCTCGAGGACACCGCTCCGCCGGCGCGGACCATCGCCCTCCTCCCGTCGACCCTCGCCGCGGCCGCCGCCGTCGAGGCCGCGATCGTCGCGGGAGACCTCGCCCGGGCGGGGGAGCCGGGCAGCGGCGCCCTGTTCAGCCCCAACCTGCTGAGCGATGTGCCGGCCGACGTGCGCGCTCGCCGCCTCGGCACGGCGATCGCGGAGATCGGCGGGCTCGCCGAGGACCCGACCGCGCGGCCGCTGGCAGAGCGATTGCTCTGGAGCGCCTCCGCAGCGCAGGCGGCCTTCCTCCTGCCGGGCCGCGACGGGGAGCTCGAGTGCCGGTTCGAGACCACGCCGACCGTCCCGGCCCTGATCCAGCGCCTCGAGATCGTCGTGCGCGAGACGCCGACGGCAGCCCTCCCGGTCGTGCGCTTCTACCGCCCTCAGGTCGGCTAGCGGTCGGAGACGAGGCGCGGGCGTGCCGGACCTCCACCCTCCCGGCACGCGGAACGGCGGGCGGCCCTCGAGGGACCGCCCGCCGTCACGCTCCCGCGGTCAGCGGATCGTCGTGCTCGCCGTGTCCGCATTGCTGCGGATCGACGGGTCGGGCGTCTTCGTCGAGAACGCCGCTCCCAGCGCGGTCGCCGTGCCCGGGACGGTCGCCCTCACCGTGATCTTCTCCGACACGGTCCGCCCGTCCGCCAGGCCGACCCGCTGGAACACCACGACGTTCCCGACCCTGGTGTACGAGCCGGTCGCCGAGACGAACTGCACGCCCGCGGGCAGGACGACCTGCGAGAAGACCGACGCCGCGGGGGCCGGACCGGCGTTCGTCGTGATGAGGGTGTAGGTGAGCGTCCTCCCCTTCACCGCCGAGACGGGCCCGGAGAGGTCGACGCGCAGATCGGCCTTCGTCGCGACCTGCTTAGGCGAGACCGTCAGCGTGCTCGTCGCCCGTGCCGTGCCCGCCGAGTTCACGGCCCGGATGCTGAAGGTGGTGGTGCCGGCCGTGGTCGGCGTCCCGGAGAGGCGCCCGGTCGCGTCGAGGGTGAGCCCGGCGGGCAGTGCGCCGGAGACCAGGGAGACCGACGGGGCGGGCGTGCCGCTCACCGCGTAGCGGAAGTCGTAGGCCGAGCCGACGACGCCCGCCGCGACCGTCCCGGAGAGGGTCGGCGCGACCGTCGGCGACGAGACGGTGACGGTGCTGGTGGTCTCCGCGGAGGCGGTGCCGGTGCGGGCCGCCAGCGTGAACGCGAAGGTGCCCGCCTCGGACGGAGTCCCCGACAGGCGTCCGGCCGGAGTGAGGGTGAGGCCGGGCGGGAGCGCACCGGAGGAGACGTCCACTGACGGCGCGGGGAAGCCCGCGACGGTGTAGGCGAAGTCGTAAGGGGTGCCGACGACGCCCGCCCCGGGGGTGCCCGAGATCGCGGGTGCCGCGTCCGCGGGGGAGACGACGACGGTGCTGGTGGTCTCCGCGCTCCCGGCGGTGCTCGAGGCCCGCAGCGTGAAGGTGGAGCGGCCGGCGGTGGTCGGCGTCCCGGTCAGGCCGCCGCGCTCATCGAGGCTCAGGCCCGCGGGGAGCCGGCCGGAGACGAGCGAGACCGTCGGGGCGGGGGTGCCCGTCACGCTGTAGTCGAAGTCGTACAGGGTGCCGACCGTCGCGGCGGGCGGGTCGCCCGCCAGCGTCGGCGCGACCGTCGTCTCCGCGACGGCGAAGGTGTGCGTGGCGCCGACGGTGGCCCCGAAGGGGTTCCGTGCGGAGACGGCGAAGGTGGACGTCCCCGCGGTCGTCGGCGTGCCGGAGAGGAGTCCGGACGCGCTGAGGGTCAGGCCGTCGGGGAGGGAGCCGGAGGCGACCGCGAACGAGGCGGGGCGGTCGGCCGCGAAGGTGTACGAGACGGCCGCTCCGAGCGACCCGGACGCGGGAGGAGTATCCGCCGTCAGGACGGGACGCGGGCCCCGGGCCAGGACGTGATCGGGTCCGGCCGCGAGAGCGGTCGTGCCGGCGAGACCCGCGGGGAACTGCAGCTGCCCGGCCGAGCTCCGGCCCCAGCCGACGACCGTGCCGTCGCCCTTCAGCGCGAGGCTGTAGTCCGACGCGGCGGCGATCGCCACGACTCCGGACAGACCTTCCGGCACCGTGGTCTGGCCGTAGTCGACGACGACCGAGTCGGAGCTCGCACCCCAGGCGACGACGGTGCCGTCCTCCTTCAGCGCGAGGCTGTGGGTCTCTCCCGCCGCGACGGCGACCACGCCCTCGAGGCCCGCGGGGACGTCGGTCTGCCCGTAGAGGTCCCAGCCCCAGGCGACCACCCTGCCGCCGGACACGGCGAGGCTGTGGCGCTGGCCCGCGGCGATGGCCGTGACGTCTCCGAGCCCGGTCGGGACCAGGCCCTCGCCCAGCCCGTTGCTGCCCCAGGAGGTGACGGTGCCGTCGCTGCCGAGCGCGAGGCTGTTGTCGCGGGAGGACGAGATCGCGACGATCCCGGTCAGCGCGGCGCTCCTCGAGACCTGTCCGTCGCCGTCGTAGCCCCAGGAGACGACGGTCCCGTCGCTCTTCAGAGCATGGCTGCTGTAGTCGCCGGCGGAGACCGCGACGACCCCCGTGAGACCCTCGGGGACGCTGGTCTGCCCGGACGAACCGCGGCCCCAGGCGACGACCCTGCCGTCGCCGTTCGCGGCGAGGCTGTGGGTCCGACCCGCGGCGAGGGAGAGGGCGCCCTCGACTCCGGCCGGGACCGTGGTCTTCCCGTCGGCGCTGCTTCCCCAGGCCGCCACCCCGAGGACCGGGGCCGACGGAGCGGCGACCGCCGCGAGGGGGACAGCGGCGCCGACGAGGAGCGCGACGGTGGCGGTCAGCCCGAGCAGGCCCCGCCGGAGCCGTCGTGCCGCCCCTGGATCCCGCGGCTGCGACGTGCCGTCCTCGACGGCGGGAGGACGAGGGACGGTGCTGGAGCGCATGTGCTGCCTTCGGTCGGGACGGCCCTCATCGGCCGCCCTCGAACCGTGGCACGGCCGTCCCGCCGCTGACAATGTCCTCTAGCGGCCCTGTCCGGAAGAGGGCGCCGCGGAGCACCGCCTTCGGCACGCCCTCCCGGTGGAGCGGCTGACGACCGCTCAGCGCGGTCGGAACGGAGACCCCGCCCCTCCCGCGTACGGGGCGTCCGCCTGATCGAAGTCCCAGCCGCCGGCGGGTGAGGGGCGGACGACGACCGGCGCCCTGGTGGGGGTGGGCGTCGCCGTGGGAGTGGGAGTCCTCGTCGGCGTCGCCGTCGGAGTGGGAGTCCTCGTCGGCGTCGCGGTGGGCGCGGGAGCGGGCGCCGAGCCCTGCCCGGTGTGCCAGCGGAAGATCGCGTCGATGCCGTCCTGGTTCACCCACGACGGCGCGTTGTGGCCGAGCCCGTGCGTCCGCACAGTCGCCTCCCTCGCCGTCGGTGTCGCTCGCGAGACGAGGGCGAGTCCGTGCAGAGCGGGCGGAACGCTCGGGTCCGGGTGCGCCGTGTCGGAGACCACGGCGCGGATGTTCGCGCCCGCCCAGGCGGAGGCGGGCAGCCGCTTCGGGTTGTGGGAGTCGATCTGAGCGGTGCTGCCGTCGAAGGCGCCGCCGATCGAGAAGCGGCCTCGCGCGGTGCGGCTGTAGGTGTCGCGCAGGTCGTAGACGCCGTTGACCAGGTACAAGCCGTTGATCCCCGGGAAGACCCGGGCGCCGTAGTTCTCGCAGGCGAGCGCCCCGCCCGCTGACATCGCCCAGAGGTAGCTCGCGGCGATCGGGAACTGGCCGGAGAGGTAGGCGTAGCCGTTCCGCTGGTGCTTCTGCGCGGTGTCGTTGGTCCAGACCGTGCCGCCGAGCGTCTGGCAGATCGCGATGGCGCCCCGCTCGACGGCGAGCTCGGCCGGGTACTGGAAGACGCTGGACAGCGACGTGTGGTCGGCCTGCGCTGAGTGGATGAACCAGATGACCGGGACGGGCGCCGCCTGCCGCGGCTTCACCGTCTGCGGGACGAAGACGCGTGCGAGGTCTCCGCCGATCGAGATCGTGAGGACGTCGTAGAGGACGCCGCGGTTCTTCGTCGTCACATTGATCGTCCGGGACTTCTCCCCGGCGTGCCGGAGGGGGCGGGTGCCGCCGCGGCGCGCGTGCGCGAGATCAGGGCGCGGGTGCCGGAAGGGGTCACCATCGGGGTCTCGGGGGACG
>NZ_PSUG01000020.1:0-60676 GCF_002931755.1 Rathayibacter sp. AY2B3
GAGCGGGGAGAAGCCGAGGCTGGTCAGCTGGAAGACGATCGCGAGACCCAGGAGGAGGGTACCGCGGGGCCGCCGACCGGGTCCGCGAGGATCATCCGCTGGGCTCAGACCCTCACCCGTGCGTCGGAGGACTCCCGGAGGCGTTCTGGGTAGGGTCGACCCCATGCCCGCCGATCTCGCCGAACTCCTCAACGACCCGGCGAAGTTCATCGGCATCCCGATCGCCCTCGTGGGCGCGGTGTTCCTCTCCCTCGGCGCGCAGTTCCAGCACCGCGGAGTGGCGAAGGTGGAGCGGTTCTCGAAGCGCTCCGGCTCCTCCGGGCTCAGCGGCGGCCAGCTGGTCGCGCTGCTCTCGCGCCCCTCGTGGGTGATCGGCACCCTCCTCCTGGGTCTCGCGATCGTCTTCCAGCTGACCAGCCTCGGCTTCTCCCCGCTCATCGTGGTGCAGCCGCTCGGAGCGGTGGCGCTCGTGATCACCGCGGTCGTGAACGCACGGGTCAGCAGGGTGCGCCTGAACGCCGCGTCGATCCGGGCGATCGTCCTCTGCGTCGGGGGCGTCGGCACGTTCGTCCTCGTCGCGGCCTTCAACGCGGTGGACAAATCGATCCAGACGCCCGAGCTCATCACGATCCTCGTGATCCTCGCCGTGGTGCTCACGGTCTTCGTCATCGCCTTCCGCGTCTTCCGCCGCGGAGCGAAGGCGATCTTCTACATCGTGGGCGCCGGAGTGGTCTACGGCTTCGTCGCGACGCTCGCGAAGGTCGTGCTCAACCGCATCAAGTACGGCGAGTTCGACCCGCTGACGGTGGTCTGCATCGTGGCGCTCCTGGCCGCCACGGCGCTCGGCGGGTACTTCGTGCAGAACGCGTACTCCTCCGGCCCGCCGGACCTCGTCGTCGCGGGCCTCACCGTCATCGACCCGCTGGTCGCCGTCGCGATCGGCATCGTCGTGCTCGGGGAGGCGCAGTACGCGGCACCGTGGGCGATCCCGCTCTTCATCGCGGCCGGTGCCGTCGCCATCTACGGCGTCTTCCTCCTCGCCAAGCACCACCCGCAGGCGCGCTGACGGCGCGGGATCCCGGGTGGTGAGGACTCCTCTGCCTACAATGGGTCCGCGCCGAGAGCCACGAAACCGACCGACCTCCGCCGATCGCTCCCTTCTCTCCCCGATCGGCACGACACCGATAGGACCTCCCGTGTCAGATCACCGCGACGCGTCCCGACCGGGATCGCCCGACTCCCGACCGCTGACTGTCGTGATCGGCTGCGACACCTTCGCCCCCGACGTGAACGGAGCCGCGAAGTTCGCCGAGCGCCTCGCCGCCGGTCTCGCGCAGCGCGGCCACGAGGTGCACGTCGTCGCCCCCTCGGCCGACGGCTGGAGCGGCACCCGGGTCGAGACGCACGAGGGCCAGCGGATCATCGTGCACCGCCTCTACAGCTGGCGCTGGTACCCGCACGACTGGCTGCGCTTCGCGATGCCGTGGCGGATCCGGCAGAACAGCGCGCGCATCCTCGACGAGGTGAAGCCCGACGTCGTGCACTTCCAGTCGCACATCATCGTCGGCCGCGGCCTCGGGATCGAGGCGGCCAAGCGCGGCATCCGCATCGTCGGCACGAACCACTTCATGCCCGAGAACATGCTCGAGTTCACCCTCCTGCCGAAGGCCGTGCAGGCCAAGGCCGTGGCGATGGCGTGGCGGGCCGCGCGCCGCACCTTCGGCCGGGCCGAGGCGGTCACCACGCCGACCCGCAAGGCCGCGCAGTTCCTCGAGAAGTACACGGGCCTCCGAGGCGTCCACTCGATCTCCTGCGGCATCGACGCCGACAACTACACGCCCGACTTCGAGGCGCGCGCCGGCAACTCGATCCTCTTCGTCGGCCGGGTGACCGGCGAGAAGCACATCGACGTCCTGCTCCGCGCGGTCGCCCTGCTCGACCCGGCGCTCGACGCGAAGCTCGAGATCGTCGGCGGCGGCGACCAGATGCGCAACCTCCAGCAGCTCGCCACGACCCTCGGCATCGCCGACCGTGTCCGCTTCACCGGCTACGTCTCGGACGCCGATCTCAAGGAGGCGTACACCCGCGCCACCGTGTTCGCCATGCCGTCCATCGCCGAGCTGCAGAGCATCGCGACGATGGAGGCGATGGCCTCGGCCCTCCCCGTCGTCGCCGCCGACGCGATGGCCCTCCCGCACCTCGTGCACGACGGCGAGAACGGCTACCTCTTCGCTCCGGGCAGCGCCGAGGCCCTCGCCGAGCGCCTCACCGCCGTGCTCACGGCCGACCGGGAGGACTTCGAGGCGATGAAGCGCGCCTCCCTCCGCATCGTCGCCGCGCACGACATCAACCGCACGATCAGCACCTTCGAGAGCCTGTATCGTGGTGAGCCGGTGGCCGTTCCGGCCTCCGACGCAGCGTCCGCACCCGCCGCCACCTGACGGCCGCTCGGACGGCCGCCGCGGGGCGTTAGCTCAGCCGGTCAGAGCAGCGGACTCATAATCCGTCGGTCACGGGTTCAAGTCCCGTACGCCCTACTCCGCTCCACCCGCGACGGCTCCTTCTCGCCGGCGCCGGGTCGGGCATCGACCTGACGCCGGTCCCATCGGAGCGCGCGGGTCGTCCCGCGATGACCCCGTCGGGCCGACGGGCCGTGCCTCAGGACGGCGCCGGCGCGGTCCTCGCCGGTACGCCGACCGCGGACGAGTCGGAGGCGACGTCGCGGACGACGACGGCGCCGGCTCCGATCCGCACACGGTCGCCGACGGTCACGTCCCCGACGATCGTCGCGCGGGCTCCGATGTAGACGTCGTCGCCGATGACGGGGGTCCGGCCCTTCGACTCGCCGATGGTGACGCCGTGGTAGATGAACGCGTTCCTCCCGATGACCGTGCGCGGGTGCAGGATCACACCGCGGCCCCAGTGGGGGAGACGCAGGCCGGGCCCGACCTGAACGGTCGGCGGCAGCTCGGCTCCGACGATCATGCGGGTCCAGACGAGGTCGGCGAGGCGGTAGACGAGGTGGAGGGGGAGTCTGGTCCTCCGAGAGCTCGAGTACTGCCCGAGACGGAGGACGAGGACGGTGAGCCGGTCGGAGGCGTGGCCCTTGGCGGCCAGGTCCGCGCGGACGACGGCTCGGAGTTCGGCGAGATCCATGCTCCCAGTCTGGGTGGGAGCCTCGCGGGCGGGGCCGGGCCGTCGGAGATCGTCCGAGGCGTGGCGAGCATTCGCGAGCGGACGACGCGGTGGCGCGATGCGCTAGCACGTCCCGACGCGCCGCGCCCGTACTGGCCGCTCCCCGCTCGACGTGATTGCCTGATCCTGTGCCTGACCTTCCGATGTTCCCGCTCGGCTCCGTGCTCCTGCCGCACATGCCGCTCCCGCTCCGGCTGTTCGAGCCGCGGTACCTGCGGATGCTCGGCGACGTCCTCGAGGACGAGACCCTCGCGTTCGGCGTCGTGCTCATCGAGCGCGGCCAGGAGGTGGGCGGCGGCGACCAGCGGTTCGCGGTCGGTGCCCGCGCGCGCATCCTGAACGTCGACGGGGCGGAGTCGTTCGTCACGCTCGACTCGGTCGGCGAGGAGCGCTTCGAGGTCGTCCGCTGGTACGAGGACGACCCGTACCCGCGCGCCGAGGTCCGGCTCCTGCCCGATCTGGAGTGGGACGAGAAGCACGCCCCCGCGCTGGCCGCGGCGGAGTCGGCGGTCCGCACGGCACTGGCGGTCGCGAGCGAGTTCGTCGAGCAGCGCTACGGCGCGGTCGTCGAGCTCGCCGAGGATCCGGCCGCGCACGCCTGGCAGCTCGCCGGCGTCGCACCGGTCACCGAGCTCGACCGGCTCGCGTTCCTCCGCAGCTCCACCATGGAGGAGCTGCTGGAGTCGGTCCGGGAGCGCTCCGCCGAGGCGACCGAGTCGTTCCGCGCCGGCTGGGCCTGAGCCCTGTACCGCGTGCCGCCGTCCTGCGACCGGCCCGTCAGTCCTCGAGGCTGACGCCGCGCTCCTCCGCCAGCGTGACCAGGTCGTCGACGACCACGAGCGCCATCCGCACCGAGCGGTCGCGCCGGTACTCCTCGTCGTCCGGGTCGATCCGCGAGGTGCGGTCGAGGGTCTCCTCGATCGACTGCGCGAGTTCGCGCCACGCGTCCTGACGGGCGTCGTCGACGAGCCTCGCGAGGTACTCCTCGTCCTGCGCCCGCCTGTGGAGGGAGTCGGCGACGAGGAGCGAGAGCCGCTCGCGGTGGTCGAGGTTGTCGACGTCGGCCGAGCGGTAGTCGTGCACGTGGTCGGAGCGGCCGCCCACCGAGGTCACGTCGGCGGCGATGCCGCGGAGGCGCTCGGCGGCCGCCTCGGACTCGCGCGCCAGCTTCTCGAGCTCCTCCGCGGCGACCACGGAGTAGCGGCCCGAGTCGAAGGGGACGTCGGCGCCGAGGCCGTCCATCAGCACCCGGTTCTTCACGGCCATCCGGCTCGCGTACTGCGCGAGCATCAGGCCCTCCTCGGCGGCCTCCTCGACGGAGGCGGGCTCGCGCGACGGGTTCTCATCGGGGTCGTACGGCTCCATCTTGAACCTGCGTCGACGCCGGAACCACACGTGCGTCACCTACATCCCGGAGCAGGCGCCCCGCCCGCCGGAGCACCCCTTCGAGAGTACCCGGCGGGCGGGCGCCGTGGTCGGCGGCTCAGGCCTCGCGCCAGTCGTCCTGCCGGAGGTGGGAGCCGGCCTGCGGCCCCATCTGCAGCATCCCGCCGTCGACGACGTACGAGGATCCGGTGATGTAGGAGGCGGCGGGAGAGGCCAGGAAGGCGACCACCGCCGCGATCTCGCGGGCGTCGCCGGGGCGGCCGAGAGGGATGCCGGGGCGGTCGATCGTGAAGGGGTCCACGTCCTCGGCGTCGTTCATCGGCGTGGCGATCTCTCCGGGGGCGACGGCGTTGACAGTGATGCCGAGGGAGCCGAGCTCGAGCGCGGCGACCTTCAGCAGCCCGCCCAGCCCGTGCTTGGCAGCGGTGTAGGCGACGGAGCCGACCCGCGGCTGGTGCTCGTGGACACTGGTGACCGCGATGATCCTGCCGCCCGTGCCCTGGGCCGCCATGCGCCGCGCGGCGCGCTGGAGGCAGACGAACGCACCGTCGAGGTTGAGGGCGACGGTCGAGCGCCAGCTGTCGAGGCTCTGCTCGAGGAAGGGCTCGCCCCCGCCCCCGCCCGCATTGCTGACGGCGACGTCGAGCCCGCCCAGTCGATCCGCGAGGTCGTCGATCACATCGCCCGCGCCCTCCAGATCCGTCGTGTCGAGGCGCGCGATCTCGGCGCGTCGGCCGAGGGAGCGCACCTCCTCCGCTGTGCCCTGCGCGCCCTCCTCGTCGCTGTGCCAGGTGATGCCGACGTCCATTCCCGCCTCGGCCAGTGCCACCGCGGTCGCCCGGCCGATGCCGGAGTCCGAGGCGGTCACCAGTGCACGGGTGGGCCGGAAGTCCCGAGGTCCCTGAGTCATGTCGTCTCCTGTCTCGATCGAGCCGCCGATCCGGCGGACACGGATCGATCCCATCAGCGGCTCCGGAGCGCTCGGGAGCCGGTTGACAGGTCCGGGCTCGCGCGTGACGCGTGGCGGTGTCCCCGCTAAGCGCCCCGATCGCGTTGACTGGGCGGATGGATCACCGGCGCATCTCGGTCGTCGTCCCCGTGAAGGACGACGCCCGCCACCTCGAGCAGCTGCTCGAGCTCCTCCGCGAGCAGACGCTCGCTCCGTTCGAGATCGTCGTCGTCGACGACGGCAGCACCGACGACAGCGCCGCCGTCGCGCGGGCGGCGGGCGCGCGGGTGGTGCGGCACGACGGCGCCGGGATCCCGGCGAGCACGGCGCACGGCTTCGACGAGGCGCACGGCGACGTCCTCGCGCGGCTCGACGCCGACTCCCGCCCGGGACCCGACTGGCTGGCGCGCCTGGCCGGCCACTTCGCCGATCCCGAGGTCGGAGCGGTGACCGGTCCCGGACGCTTCGACGAGCTCGGTCCGATCGCCCGGGTGATCGCGCGGGTCGCCTACATGGACGCCTACTTCGTGCTGATGGGGTCGGCGCTGGCCAACTGGCCGCTCTTCGGCTCGAACTGCGCCGTCCGCCGGTCGGCGTGGGAGGAGATCGCGGAGGAGATGCACCGGCACGACGCCTACGTGCACGACGACGTCGAGATCAGCGTGCACCTGGGACTCCGGCACCGCATCGTGCTCGACCGCCACCTCGAGGTCGGCATCTCGGCGCGCCCGTTCGGCGCCTTCGCCGACATGCTCCGCCGCTTCGACCGCGCTCTGCACACGCTGGCGCGGCACCCCGGGATGGGGTCGTCCCTGCAGCGCTGGACGCACCGGGTGCGGCGGATCCACCGCGACCACCTTCGGGCGACGGCCGCGGCGCGACGCGAGGGCTAGGCGCGCTCGGACGCGGGGCGCCCCTCCTTCGGCATCGCCCAGACCGCGGCGAGCATGCCCACGGCGAGGACCGCGAGCGCGATGCAGACGAAGCGGGTGCCCTCGGCGAGGTCCGCCGGTGCGGGGACGCCGCCGCCCGCCTTCGCGTTCACGATCGCGCCGAAGACGGCCACGGCGACGGCGCTGCCGATGTTCCGGGCGAAGAAGTTGGTCGAGGAGACCACTCCGCGCTCGTTCCAGTCGACGCTCGACTGCGCCCGGATCAGCGTCGGAGTCGCCACGAGCCCCATGCCGGCGCCGATCAGCACGCAGAAGCCGGCGATCTCCCACAGCGTCGAGGAGGAGCCGAGCAGGATGGTCAGCGCCGTGCCGATCACGACGAGCCCCGCTCCGAGGAAGCCGGTGTTGCGGAAGCCGATGCGCAGGTAGAGCCGGCCCGACAGGCTCGCCGCGACCGGCCAGCCGAGCGTCATCGCGGCGACGGCGAAGCCCGCGCCGAGGGCGGAGCTGCCGAGAACGCCCTGCGCGAAGGTCGGGAAGTACGAGGTGACGCCGAGCGTGATCGCGCCGACGGTCACCGAGACGAGGCTGGTCGAGATCAGCACGCGCCGCGTGAGGACCCAGAGGGGGAGGACCGGGGCTGCCGCACGCCGCTCGATCGCGACGAAGCCGGCGAACGCGAGGGCCGAGACGACGAACACGCCGACTCCGGCGGGGGAGAGCCACGGCCAGGCGCTGCCGCCCTCGAGCAGTCCGAGGATGAGCAGCGCGGTGCCGACGGCGAGCACGGAGGCGCCCGCCACGTCGATCCGCTGCTTCTCGCCCTGCGTGGTCTCGCGGAAGCTGCGGATCAGGAGGAACGCCGCCAGGAGGCACAGGGGGATGTTGACGAGGAAGATGCCGCGCCAGGCGCCCAGGTCCGAGAGCACGCCGCCGAGGGTCGGCCCGACGACCGAGGAGATGCCCCAGACGCTCGCCAGGTAGCCCTGGGTCTTCGCGCGTTCGGCGACCGTGTAGATGTCGCCGGCGATGGTGATGCCCATCGGCTGGATCGCTCCGGCCCCCAGTCCCTGCAGAGCCCGGAACGCGATGAGCGCGGGCATGCTCCAGGCGAGGCCGCACAGGAGCGAGCCGACCAGGAACAGCGCGATGCCGATCAGCATGATGGGCTTGCGCCCGATCACGTCGGCGAGCTTGCCGTAGAGGGGGACGGAGACGGCCTGGGCCAGCAGGTAGATCGAGAACAGCCAGGGGAACTGCTCGAAGCCGCCGAGGTCGGCGACGATCGACGGCACGGCCGTCGAGAGGATCGTGGCGTCGAGGGCGACCAGAGCGGTCGAGATCATCAGGGACAGCAGGATCGGGCCGCGCTCCGAGCGCAGTCCGACACTCGCGCGGGTGGGGGCGTCGGTCACTCTGTCCAGGCTATTCCATAGCCGGGGGATGGAAGCGGGGCGGAGAGGATCCGCTCCGGGGCTCGGTAGACTGGCGGCATGGAACTCGTTCTCTGGCTCGTCGTGTC
Source organism: Rathayibacter sp. AY2B3 (assembly GCF_002931755.1). Lineage (NCBI taxonomy): Bacteria > Bacillati > Actinomycetota > Actinomycetes > Micrococcales > Microbacteriaceae > Rathayibacter > Rathayibacter sp. AY2B3. The sequence continues at coordinate 7,946 of NZ_PSUG01000020.1, forward strand.
CGCCATCGCCGGTGTCGGCCTCGTCTCCGGAGTCGCGGCTCTCATCGCCATGACGCGGGCTCCCTGGTCGGCCGACAAGTAGCCTCCCGGCCGGCCTCGCGCCGGCACTACTCGTAGATCCGCACCACGCTCCACTGCGGATCCGTCGACGCGACCACGTCGAGCACGAACGCTCCGCCGGTCTCGACGTCCGTCGCCTGGAAGCGCCAGCCGCCGATGCTCACCGGCGTGCGCCCGAACGTCGGTGGGAACCCCTCGAGGGGCGCCCACCACTCGCTCGTGCAGGTCCACACCGTCGGCCGGTCGGTCACGCGGTAGCTCCCGCCCCGCCACTCGAGCGCGATCGGCACTCCCTCGCCGTCGGTCGAGACCAGCGCCGTCTCGTCGATCACCGCCATCGTCGTGCTCCCGTTCACTCGCCGGACCCGGTTGGCCGTTCGAACATGTGTTCGATAGTCTGCGAGTGTACGCCGCGGCGCTCGTGCTCGCCACGGCCGCGGATCGACCGGTGGGAGGCGCGATGATCGAGTGGAGTCCGCTCCAGATGCTGCGCAGCAGCGGGCAGGACGAGTGGGTGATGGTCGACGCCCTGCGCACCGGCAGGATCGGCCTGGTGCGCCGCATCGAGACCGGCCCGTACCGCGAGACCTGGTTCCGCGCGGTCACCTGGGCGGCCGAGCCGGAGAAGCGGACGCTCGTGGGCTACTCCCGCTCGATGGACACCATCGCGGCCGCCCTGTGGGCCCATCAGCCGCCGACGGCGCAGGAGAAGCCCTTCCCCGGCTACCCGCCCTCGCGGCCGTCGCCGTGACTCCTCCCGCGATCAGGGGCCCGGCCGTCCCCGCGACGGCGGCCTCCGTGTCCGCCACGGGGGAGAATGGCCCGATGCTCCTCGCACTCGTCGGCGGCCCCACCGGGGCGTGGCGGGCGGTCGACCCCGTCGGCGGCGCCGAGGCCGGGAGCGGTCGGGGTCCGGGCGAGCTGGCGGCGTTCGTCCGGGAGCGGGAGCCGGAGCGCCCGCGCTGGGTGTGGGACGACACCGCGCGGTGGTACCCCGCACTGCTGTCGGCCGGGGTGGTCGTCGCCCGGTGCCACGACCTCCGGCTGGCCCGCGCGATCCTCCGCCGATCCGTCGCCGCCGCCGGATCGGCTCTCGCGCGCTCGCCCCTCGACCCGTGGGACGCGGGAGCCGCAGCCCCCGCCGCGCTGGACACGCTGATCGGGTTCGAGGAGGCGGCGGGCGGCTCCGACGAGCTCGACCCCGTCCTCGAGCTCGCCCGTCAGGAGGAGGCGCTCGCCGGCGCCGTCGAGGCCGGCCGGCTCCGCCTGCTGCTCGCCGCCGAGTCCGTCGGCGCGCTGATCGCGCGCGAGATCGCCCATGCAGGACTGCCCTGGCGCGCCGACGTGCACGACCGGGTGCTCACCGGGATGCTCGGCCCCCGCCCGCTCTTCGGCGGCCGCCCGGCCAGGCTGGAGGCGCTGGCCGGCCGCCTGCGCGACGCGCTCGGCGCGCCCGAGCTCAACCCCGACTCGCCCGCCGAGCTCCTCAAGGCGCTGCGACGCGCGGGACTGCCGGTCGAGTCGACGCGCTCCTGGGAGCTGCAGTCCATCGAGCACCCCGCGGTGCCGCCGCTCCTGGAGTACAAGAAGCTCTCCCGCCTCCTCACCGCCAACGGCTGGGCCTGGCTCGACGCGTGGGTGCGCGACGGGCGGTTCCGCCCGGAGTACGTGGTGGGCGGCGTCGTCACCGGCCGCTGGGCGACCTCGGGCGGAGGGGCGCTGCAGCTGCCGCGGCAGATCCGCGCCGCGGTCACCGCGGACACGGGCTGGAGCCTCGTGGTCGCGGATGCGGCGCAGCTCGAGCCGCGCATCCTCGCCGCGCTCTCGGGCGACTCGGCCATGGCCGCCGCGGGGCGGGGCCGCGACCTCTACCAGGGCATCGTCGACGCCGGCGTGGTCCCCGATCGACCGCGGGCGAAGGTCGCGATGCTGGGGGCGATGTACGGAGCGACGAGCGGCGAGGCCGGGCGGCTGCTCCCGAGGCTGGCCCGCGCCTACCCGCGCTCGGTCGCACACGTCGAGGCGGCGGCTCGGGCCGGGGAGCGCGGCGAGAGCGTCTCGACACGGCTCGGGCGCAGCTCGCCTCCCGGGCCCGAGGGGCTCTCGACCGATGCGGCGCGAGCGCGCGAGTGGGGGCGCTTCACCCGCAACTTCGTGGTGCAGGGGACCGCGGCCGAGTGGGCGCTCTGCTGGATGGGCGAGCTGAGGGCACGACTGCGGGCTGAGGGCGGCGCGGTCGGCCGCGCGCACCTCGTCTACTTCCTGCACGACGAGGTGATCGTGCACGCTCCCGCCGACGCCGGCGAGCGGGTCACCGCGATCGTCCGCGAGGCGGCGGTGCGCGCCGGACGCTCGCTCTTCGGGGAGGGCGAGGTCGACTTCCCGGTCACCGTCGCCGTGGTCGACTCCTACGACCAGGCGAAGTGAGGCGCGGGCTCAGTACCAGTGCGGCGAGCGGCTGTTCCAGCTCGACCACGCGTTGCAGGGCGAGCCGTAGGCGCTCTTGATGTAGGAGAGCCCCCAGTCGACCTGCGTCGCCGCGTTCGTCTGGTAGTCGGCTCCCGAGTTGGCCATCTTGCTCGCCGGCAGGGCCTGGGGGATGCCGTAGGCGCCGGAGGAGCGGTTCAACGCGTTCCAGCGCCATCCCGATTCGCCGTTCCACAGCGGGATGAGGCATCGGTCGACCTGGTCCGCGCCCCAGCCGAAGCGGCCGACGGCGGTGCGGGCGTAGGCCTGGGCCTGCGCGGGGGAGAGGCCGTCGGTGCGGCCGGCGTAGGTGCCGAGGGCGGCGATGGTCTTGGCGGAGCTGTTGCGCGCGCCCGTCGGGTCGTCGTCGCCGAGCTCGACCGGGCCGCCGCCGCCACCGCCTCCGCTGTTGGAGGGCGCTGCCGGAGCCGCGGCCGCGGCGGGGGCCGACGCCGCGCGCTGGCGGGCGGCCTCGGCCTCGGCGGCGAGGCGGGAGAGGCGCTGCTGCTCCTCGAAGGCCGACTTCGCGTCCTGGCCGTCGGCGTACTCCCGCTCGATCTCGGCGGTGGTGTTCTTGAGCGAGGCGAGCTGAGTGTAGAGCTCCTGGCTGTACTTCTCCTGGTCGGCGACCTTGGCGTCGGCCTCGGCCTGAGCGGAGCGGGCGGCCGAGAGCGCGTCGGCCGCGGCAGAGGCGAGGGAGACGCGCTCGCCCCGGGCCTGCTCGGCCTGGGCGGCGAGGGAGACGGCCTGGTTCTCGGTCGACTGCGCCGCGGTCTGGAGCCGGCTGGTCTGCTGGGTGAGCTGCGTCATGGTGCCGAGGCGGTAGAGCAGCTCGCTCGACTCGTCGCCGCCGATGAGGAGGTTCAGCGTCGCATCGGTCCCGCCGTTGCGGTAGAGCTGCGCGGCGAGGCGGCCGGCCTGCTCCTTTGCGGCGTCGGCGTCCGAGCGGGCGGCGGAGGCCCGCTCCTCCAGGGCGCTCACGCGCTGGGTCGCCTCGTCGAGAGCGCTCTGCGCGGCGTCCGCCTCGGCGGCGCGGCTGATGGCGGCGTCGGTGAGAGCGGCGGCCTGGTCGCGCAGGTCGGCGAGGAAGGCGGTGATGCGGTCGACCTCGGCGGCGGTGGCGCTCTCGCTCGACTTCGCGGCTTCGACATCGGACCACGAGGGGTAGTCGGACGGGTCGTAGGCGGCGGACGCGGAGAGCGGTGCGGCGAGGGCGGCGCACAGGACGAGGACCGTGCCCGCTCCGGCGGCGACGAGGCGCCGGCGCGCCCGGGAGGGGACGCGGAGACCGAGGGGGGTGCGGGACATGCGAACCACCCTAGGCGACGGCACCCGTGCCTGTCTCGTCCCGGCTCGAGGCGCGACGGCCCCGGCGGGGACGCTCGAGGGCGTACCCGCGGACGCCCCGTCCCGGCCCGTCGCCCGTGAGCTCGTCGCGGGCCGCCACGAGGAGGCGACGCAGGGACTCCTCCCGCACGCGGGCGGCGATCGCGGCGAGGCGGCGCTGCGGGTGCGGGTCCTCCTCCTCCGCCTGCTCGTCGGCGGTGGCGGGCAGCGCGCTCTCGTACGCGTCGAGGACGGCGGCGAGGTCGGCGCCGGACAGGCTCGACGCCAGCATCACCCGGTCGAGGACGTCGTCCCAGTCCTCCTCCGGGGACGCTCCGTCACCCGTCAGCCAGGCGGCGGCCTCCGTGCGGCCCTCGTCGGTGAGCGCGTGCAGGGGGAGGCCGTCGTCGGTGGACCCGGCCGAGACGACGAGGCCGCGCTCGCGCAGGCGCTCGAGCGTCGAGTAGATCTGGCCGACGTTGACCCGGGGCCGGTGCGCGGCACGGTCGAGGAGCTCGGCGTGCAGCTGGAGGCCGTAGGCGGGGCCGAGCGTGAGCAGGGCGAGCAGGCCGTCGCGGACGGACACGGTGCTCCTCCCGGCGGGCGTCTGGCGGTGTGCGGCGTCCGGCGGCGCGGACGACCCGAGTATAGGCAGGAGCCGGACGCGGCCGGTCGAGCAGGCGCGGCGAGCCGCCTTGACGGAGGTCCGCCGCTCCTGCATGATCGGGCGTGGTGGCACGTCCACCGTCATAATCGAAGAAGGCGCACCGCAGAGTGTTCCGTGGTCCGGGTCGTTGGGGAAGACGCACCGGGACGAACGGAGGACACCATGGTGGCGCAGCAGACTCGGGGTGTGCTCTTCGTGCACTCCGCCCCCCGCGCGCTCTGCCCCCACCTCGAGTGGGGGACAGGTCGCGCTCTCGGTCGTGCCGTGAACTTCGCCTGGATCGAGCAGCCCGTGCTCCGCAGCACGCTGCGCGCCGAGTTCGCCTGGGAAGGCCCGGTCGGAACCGGTGCGGTCATCGCGTCCGCCCTCCGCGGCTGGGCCGACGTCCGCTACGAGGTCACCGAGGAGCCCTCGCCCGGCGTCGACGGCGGCCGCTGGATGCACACGCCCGAGCTCGGCATCTTCTACGCCCAGACCGACAGCGCGGGCAACACCGTCGTGCCCGAGGACCGCATCCGCTCCGCCATGGAGCTCGCCGGCGCCGACCCCATCGAGCTGCACCGCGAGCTGCGCCTCGCCCTCGGCCAGGCCTGGGAGGACGAGCTCGAGCCCTTCCGCTACGGCGGCGATTTCGCCCCCGTCGTCTGGATGCACGGGGTCGGGTGAGCTGATCCGACGCCGCTCCCCGCGCGGCGTCGCGCGGTCGGCTCGGGGAGGTGGTCGGCTTCCGTAGGGCGTCTCGCGTTCTGCGACGCGGATAAGCTGACGATCGTCGGATACGCCTCGCGGGTGCTGCTCGCGCCTCAGGCATCGGCGACCTGGACGTCGGCAGGGGCCACACGAGCCGGCAGAGGGCGGCGTGGTCCTTGCGCGGTCGCCCGCACCGATGTTCTGCACGACACGATCGGACCGAGCCGCGGCGAAGCCCGCGCTCCCCTCGAGCTCAGCTGCGTGAACCGAAGCGTCCGACCCGAGTCGCGGCGAAGCCCGCGCTCCCACTCGGACAGCTTCCGTGATCGAAGCATGCGACCCGAGTCGCGGCGAAGTCCGCGCTCCCACCAGCACGGTGTGGCCACCAGCGCCGACCCGCACGGTGGTGCAGGTCCCTCGCGACACGAGGCGTATCCGGGGATCCGCGTTTCAGCGGAGCACCGTCGCCGCACCGCACCGGCCCTCGGAGACCCGACCCCCCTCCCCAGCGGACGCGCCTGCGCCGCGCAAGGAGCGGCGCAGCCCGCTCTCCGCACGGTGTAGCGGGGCTACGCCCCGCTACACCGTCCGGAAAGCGGCAACAGCATTGTGCCCCCCGAACCCGAACGAGTTCGAGATGGCGACCAGCGGTCCGTCGCCGAGGGCGCGGGGGCTGGTGACGACGTCGAGGGGGATCTGGGGGTCCTGCTCGAAGAGGTTGATGGTGGGGGGCGCGGTGCGCTCGTGGAGGGCGAGCACGGTGAAGATGGCCTCGAGCGCGCCGGTGCCGCCGAGGAGGTGGCCGGTGGCCGCCTTGGTCGCGGAGACGGCGATGTTCGGGAGGTGGTCGCCGAAGACGCGCAGCAGGGCGCGGTACTCGGCGATGTCGCCGACCGGGGTGCTCGTCGCGTGGGCGTTGACGTGGGTGACGTCGGTGAGCGCTGCTCCGGCCTGCTCGAGGGCGCCGATCATGGCGCGGGCGGCGGCGGAGCCCTCGGGGTCCGGTGCGGTGATGTGGTACGAGTCGCTGGTGACGGCGCCGCCGGCGAGCTCCGCGTAGATGCGGGCTCCGCGGGCGAGGGCGTGCTCCTCGGTCTCGAGGATGAGCGTCGCGGCGCCCTCTCCGAGGACGAAGCCGTCGCGGGAGACGTCGTAGGGGCGCGAGGCGGTCGCCGGGTCGTCGTTGCGGCGCGAGAGTGCCTGCATCGACGCGAAGGCGGCGATCGGGAGCGGGTGGACGACCGACTCCGTGCCGCCGGCGATGACCACGTCGGCGAGGCCGAGCTGCATGTGCTCGTAGGCGTTCGCGAGGGCCTCGGTGCTGGAGGCGCAGGCCGACACGTCGGTGCGGGCGTAGGCGCGGGAGGGGATGGCCATGCTGATCGCGGCGGCGGCCGCGTTGGGCATGAGCATCGGGATGGTCATCGGCAGGACCCGGCGGGGACCGCGCTCGCGGAGGGTGTCCCACGCGTCGACGAGGGTCCAGAGGCCGCCGATGCCGGTCGAGTAGTCGACGCCCACGCGGAGCGGGTCGACGTCCGTGATGCCGGAGTCGGCCCAGGCCTCGCGGGCCGAGATGAGCGCGAACTGGCTGGAGGGGTCGAGGCGCTTCGCCTCGGGGCGGGAGAGCACCTCCTCCGGGCGCACCTTGGCCTGGGCGGCGAAGGTGACCGGGATGTCGTACTGGGCGACCCAGTCCTGCTCGAGGGAGCGGACACCTGATTCGCCGGCGAGGAGTGCGTTCCAGGACTCCCGGGCGGTCCCGCCGAGGGGAGTGCTGGCACCGATTCCGGTGACGACGATCTTCTTGGTCATGACGAGCTTCTCTGTTCCGTGGGGATGGGTGCCGGGCTCACCCCGGCCGACGGTCGCCGGCCGGGGTGTCCGCCACGAGGACGGGGTGCGCGGGCGTCGACTACTCGGACGCCTTGACGATGAAGCGGACCGCGTCGCCGACCGTCTTGAGGTTCTTGACCTCGTCGTCCGGGATCTTCACGTCGAACTTCTCCTCGGCGTTGACGACGATGGTCATCATCGAGATGGAGTCGATGTCGAGGTCGTCGGTGAACGACTTGTCCATCTCGACGGAGTCGGTGGCGATGCCCGTCTCGTCGTTGACAAGCTCGGCCAGGCCGGCGAGGACTTCTTCGTTGGACAGTGCCATGGTTCTCTCCTTGGGGGTTCTTCGGGTGTTCGTCAGTGACCGTAGGTCAGTTTAGGGGTGGGGTCGCGCCGGTCAGGGGAGCACCACGACCTGCGCGCCGAACACCAGTCCGGCGCCGAAGCCGATCTGCAGCGCGAGTCCGCCGTGCAGCTCCGGGTGCTCCTCGAGCAGGCGGTGGGTGGCGAGCGGGATCGACGCGGCGGAGGTGTTGCCGGTGGTCTCGATGTCGCGGCCGATCGCGACGGTCTCGGGCAGCTTCAGCTGCTTCGCGAGCTCGTCGATGATGCGCATGTTCGCCTGGTGCGGGATGAAGGCGGCGAGGTCCTCGGGCTGGACGCCCGCCTCCGCGAGCGCCTGCTTGGCGACCTTGGCCATCTCCCAGACCGCCCAGCGGAAGACCGACGGGCCGTCCTGGCGGAGGGTGGGCCACTCGGCGGTGCCGTCGCGGTAGGCCGCGAGCGGGTTGTCCATGCCGACGGTGTCCCACTTCGAGCCGTCCGATCCCCAGACGGTCTTCGAGATGCCGGCGGAGTCGCTGGGGCCGACGACCGCGGCGCCCGCGCCGTCGCCGAGGAGGAAGGAGATGCTGCGGTCGGTCGGCTTGACCAGCTCGGACAGCTTCTCGGCTCCGACGACGAGCACGTACTCGGCCAGGCCGGAGCGGATGAAGGAGTCCGCCTGGGCGATGCCGTAGGTGTAGCCGGCGCAGGCGGCCGAGATGTCGTAGGCCGGGGCGGGGTTCGCGCCGATGCGGTCGGCGAGGAGCGCGGCCAGCGACGGGGTCTGCACGGTGTTGCTGATCGTGGAGACGAGCACGACGCCGATCTGGTCCGGGCGGATGCCCGCCTTCTCGATCGCTTCGAGGGACGCGGCGGTCGCGAGGTCGACCGCGTGGACGTCGGCGGAGGCGCGGCGGCGCTCGATGATGCCGGTGCGCTGGCGGATCCACTCGTCGGAGGAGTTGATCGGCTCGATCAGGTCGTCGTTCGGGACGACGAGGTCGCCGCGGGCCGCGCCGATGCCGAGGATCCGGGTGTACGCGCTGCCGCTGGACTGGGTGAGGGAAGGGGTCGTCATGGGGTCTCTCCTGCTAGGCGGCGTGCTCGTCGAGGAAGGCGCGGGCGGCGTCCACGTCGTCGGGGGTCGTGATGGCGATGCTCGGCACGCCCTTGAGGCCGCGCTTGGCGAGGCCGACCAGCGCGCCGGCGGGTGCCAGCTCGATGATCCCGGTGACGCCCGCGTCGGCGAAGGCCGCCATGCAGAGGTCCCAGCGGACGGGGGAGGCGACCTGGCCGACGAGCAGCTCGAGGAACGCGGCGCCGGAGTCGACGACCGACCCGTCGCGGTTCGTCCAGAGCCGGAGCGTCGGGTCGGAGGGGGTCAGCCCGGAGGCGACGCCGGCGAGGGAGTCGCGGGCGGGCGCCATGTAGCGGGTGTGGAAGGCACCGGCCACCTGCAGCGGGATCACGCGGGTCCCGCGCAGCGGCTCCGCCTTGAGGGCCTCGAGCGCGTCGACCGCCCCGGCGACGACGATCTGCCCGCCGCCGTTGTAGTTGGCCGGCTCGAGGCCGAGCTCGTCGAGCCGGGTGATCAGGGCCTGCTCGTCGCCGCCGAGGACCGCGCTCATCGCGGTCGGCTCGGCGGCGGCCGCAGCGGCCATGGCGCGGGCGCGCTCGCGGACGAACACCAGCGCGTCGGCCTCGGTGAGGACTCCGGCTCCGGCGGCCGCGGTGATCTCGCCGACCGAGTGGCCGGCGATGCCCACGATGCGCTCGCGGCGTCCGCCCTCGAGGAGGGCGGCGAGGCTCACGAGGCCCGCGGAGACGATCAGGGGCTGGGCGACCGCGGTGTCGCGGATGGTGTCCGCGTCCGAGACGGTGCCGTGCGCGGCGAGGTCGATGCCGACCGCCTCCGAGTGCGCGGCGACCTGCTCGGCCACGGAGGGGATCTCGAGCCAGGGCGCGAGGAATCCGGGGGTCTGGGAGCCCTGACCCGGGGCGACGACGACGATCACGGTATCCAGTCTTCCGATCTGCGCCCGCTCGTGCGGCGCGTGGAGCCACTGACAAAGCACAAAGAGCTTGTCGCGGGTCTACAAGTGTTCAGGGGTGGGGGGTTCAGCGAGCAGGGGGCTTCAGTGAGCAGGGAGCTTCAGTGAGCAGAGGGGCTCAGCGGCGGGACGGCTTCCGGCGGACGGCGCCGTCCGGGTCGCTCATGGAGCCGAGGATGAGGGCGGACTGGAGGATGAGCGCCTCGCGGGCGCCCGTCGCGTCCCAGCCGATCACCTCGGCGACCCGCTTGAGGCGGTAGCGCACTGTGTTCGGATGCACGAACAGCTCGCGGGCGGTCGCCTCGAGGGAGCGGCCGTTGTCGAGATAGGCCCACAGCGTGGTCAGCAACTCGGTCGAGTGCTTCTGCAGGGGCCGGTAGATCTGCGTGATGAGGCTCTGCCGGGCGAGCGGGTCGCCGGCGAGGGCGCGCTCGGGAAGGAGGTCGTCGGCGTTGACCGGTCGCGGTGCGTTCCGCCAGGAGCGGGCGACCGCGAACCCCGCGAGTGCCGCGCGGGCGCTGCGGGACGCTTCGACCAGGGTCGGCACCTCGTGGCCGAGGACGAGGTGGCCCGTCCCGAAGCCGGGCTCGAGCGCCTCCGCGATCTCGAGGAACGCGACCGGCGGACCGGTCTCCTCCGTGGCGTTCTCGCTCGGCTCGGCGCGGCCGATGACCAGGACGAGACGGCTGCCCTGCACGCCGATCAGCACGTCGGCGTCCATGTGCCGGGCCGTGCGGCGCAGCTGGTCGACGTCGAGCATCTTGGGAGCGGTGCCCACCAGGACGGCGACCTCGCCGTGGCCGTGCCAGCCGAGGGCGGCGATGCGGCTGGGCAGCTCGTCGTCGGCCTCGCCCGTGAGGATCGAGTCGACGACCAGCGCCTCCAGGCGCGCGTCCCAGAGACCGCGGGCCTCGGCGGCGCGCGCGTAGACGTCGGCCGCGGCGAAGGCGATCTCGCGCGAGTAGAGCAGGATCGCCTCGCGGAGGTCCTCGCCGCCGTTCTTGATCCGGTCCTCGACGACCTCGACGGTCACCTTGATCAGCTGCAGCGTCTGCGTCAGCGACACGGAGCGCAATAACTCGCGGGGAGCTGCTCCGAACACGTCCGCCGCGATCCACGGCGTGGCCGACGGGTCGTCGAACCACGAGATGAACGACGTGATGCCGGCCTGCGCGACGAGGCCGACCGCCGAGCGCCGGCCGGGGGGCATGCTGCCGTACCAGGGCAGCGTGTCCTCGAGGCGCTTGATCGTCTGGGTCGAGAGCTCCCCGGCGAGGGTGCGCAGCCAGGCGAGGGTCTGCTCCTTCGTGCGGGGAGCGCCCGGCCGGGTGGCCGGACGCTCCGCCGCAGGAGCAGGACCCCGCGCACTCGACGGAGCGGGTTCCTGCGAGAGCACGGACTCGTCCGTCAGCTCTCGCCGCCCCCGTTGCCGGTGGTGCCGGCGTTCACGTCGAGGAGGCGGTACTTCTCGATCGCCTGGACCGCGAGCGAGGGGTCGACCTCGCCGCGCTTGGCGAGCAGCTGCAGCGTCCGCACGACGACCGAGGGGCCGTCGATCTGGAAGTAGCGCCGCGCCGCTGCACGGGTGTCCGAGAAGCCGAAGTCGTCCGCGCCGAGCGTCGCGAAGTCGCCCGGGATGAACTGGCGCAGCTGGTCCGGGACCTGGTGCGAGAAGTCCGAGACGGCGACGAAGGGACCCTTCGCGTCCGCCAGCTTCTGCGTCACGTACGGCACCTGCTCGGCGTCCTCGGGGTGGAGGAAGTTGTGCTGCTCGGCCTTGATGCCGTCGCGGCGCAGCTCGTTCCACGAGGTGACCGACCAGACGTCCGCCGAGACGCCCCAGTCCTCGGCGAGGAGCTTCTGCGCCTCGATCGCCCAGGGCACCGCGACGCCCGAGGCGAGGAGCTGGGCCTTCGGCCCGTCCCACTGGCCCCAGGAGATGCGGTGGATGCCGCGGACGATGCCCTCGACGTCGACGTCCTCCGGCTCCTTCGGCTGCACGATCGGCTCGTTGTAGACCGTGATGTAGTACATGACGTTCGGGTCGGTGTGCTTCCCGCCGTACATGCGCTCGAGTCCGGACTGCACGATGTGCGCGATCTCGTACCCGTAGGCCGGGTCGTAGCTCACGACGGCCGGGTTGGTCGCCGCGAGGATCGGGGAGTGCCCGTCCGCGTGCTGGAGGCCCTCACCGGTCAGCGTGGTGCGCCCCGCGGTGGCGCCGATCATGAAGCCGCGCGACATCATGTCGCCGGCCGCCCAGATCGCGTCGCCCGTGCGCTGGAACCCGAACATCGAGTAGAAGACGTAGACCGGGATGAGCGGCTCGCCCTGCGTCGAGTAGGAGGTGCCGATCGCGGTGAACGCCGCGAGAGCGCCCGCCTCGTTGATGCCGACGTGGAGGATCTGTCCCTGCGGGCTCTCCTTGTAGGCCAGGAGGAGCTCGCGGTCGACCGACGTGTAGTGCTGGCCGCGGGGGTTGTAGATCTTCGCGTTCGGGAAGAACGCGTCCATGCCGAAGGTGCGCGCCTCGTCCGGGATGATCGGGACGACGCGGTTGCCGAAGTCCTTCGAGCGGAGGATGTCCTTCAAAATGCGGACGAACGCCATGGTGGTGGCGATCTCCTGCGTCCCGGAGCCCTTCTTGCCGACCGCGTACGCCGAGTCCTCGGGGAGGTTCAGCTTCGTGTACTTGGAGCGGCGCTCGGGGAGGTAGCCGCCGAGCGCGCGGCGGCGCTCCTGCAGGTACTCGATCGCCTCGTCGTTCTGACCGGGGTGGTAGTACGGCGGGAGGTACGGGTTCTCCTCGAGCTGCGCGTCCGTGATCGGGATGCGCATGGTGTCGCGGAACGACTTGAGGTTGTCCAGCGTCATCTTCTTCATCTGGTGGGTCGCGTTGCGGCCCTCGAAGCTGCGGCCGAGACCGTAGCCCTTGATGGTGTGGGCGAGGATGACGGTGGGCTGGCCCTTGTGCTCGGTCGCGGCCTTCATGGCCGCGTAGATCTTGCGGTAGTCGTGGCCGCCGCGGCGCAGGCCCCAGATCTGCTCGTCGGAGTAGCCCTCGACGAGCTTCTTGGCGCGGGGGTCGCGGCCGAAGAAGTTCTCGCGGACGTAGGCGCCGTCCTCCGTCTTGTAGGTCTGGAAGTCGCCGTCGGGCGTCTTGTTCATCAGGTCGAGCAGCGCGCCCTCGGTGTCGCGGGCGAGCAGGTCGTCCCACTCGCGGCCCCAGATGAGCTTGATGACGTTCCAGCCCGCGCCGCGGAAGTACGACTCGAGCTCCTGCACGATCTTGCCGTTGCCGCGCACGGGTCCGTCGAGGCGCTGGAGGTTGCAGTTGACGATGAAGTTCAGGTTGTCGAGGCCGTCGTTCGCGGCGACCTGGAGCTGACCGCGCGACTCGACCTCGTCCATCTCGCCGTCGCCGAGGAACGCCCAGACCTGCTGGTCGGAGGCGTCCTTGATGCCGCGGTTGGTGAGGTACTTGTTCGCCTGCGCCTGGTAGATGGCGTTGATCGGGCCGAGGCCCATCGACACCGTGGGGAACTGCCAGAACTCCGGCATGAGGCGCGGGTGCGGGTAGCTGGAGAGCCCGCCCCCCTGGTGCGACTTCTCCTGGCGGAAGCCGTCGAGCTGGTGCTCGCTCAGGCGTCCCTCGAGGAAGGCGCGCGCGTACGGGCCGGGGGAGGCGTGGCCCTGGATGAAGATCTGGTCGCCGCCGCCCGGGTGGTCCTGGCCGCGGAAGAAGTGGTTGAAGCCGACCTCGTACAGCGAGGCGCTCGACGCGTACGTCGAGATGTGGCCGCCGACCCCGATGCCGGGACGCTGCGCGCGGTGCACGAGGATGGCCGCGTTCCAGCGGATCCACGCGCGGTAGCGGCGCTCGACGTCCTCGTCGCCCGGGAAGTCGGGCTCGTTCTCGGGCGCGATGGTGTTGATGTAGTCCGTGGTGGGCACCATCGGCACGCCGAGGTGGAGCTCCTTGGAGCGCTTGAGGAGGCTGAGCATGACGTCGCGCCCGCGACCCCGGCCCCGCTCCTCGACGAGCGCATCGAGCGACTCGTTCCACTCCGACGTTTCCTCGGGGTCCGAGTCCACGTGACCGACGGAATACGGGTCCTGATCGTTAACAGTCACCCTCGACCTCTCTCTGGGGGCAGATCGTGCCCGAGACATCACTCTCATGAAGCGGTGCGGATCCGCGGATCCGGGGCTCGGATGACGAGCCGCGCGCGGGCACCTCCGTCAGCCTAGCGATTCCCGTGCCCCGAACCTGGAACCGCACTGTGGTGATCCACGACGGATGGGCGCCGTCGACTGTAGGAGAGCGCCAGACGGGACGCGTCGACCGGCCCGCGATCGGGCGAGACGGGCTGTTCCTTGGAGTCTGCGCGGAGCGGGTCTAGCATTGCCCCTCGTGCTCGCGCGACTCTCGTGCGCACGGAAGGACATCGGACCGATGGCTCTCGAGAAGCTGACCCTGGCTCCCGACTTCGAACTCGCGAACCAGTACGGCGAGCGCATCCAGCTGGGCGACTTCCACGGGCGGCGCAACGTCGCCCTCGTGTTCTTCCCCCTCGCCTTCTCCGGCACCTGCACCGGCGAGTTCTGCGCGCTGCGCGAGAACCTCTCCCTCTTCGAGCACGCCGACGTGGAGCTGATCGGCATCTCGGTCGACTCCAAGCACACGCTGCGCGCCTGGGGCGAGAAGCAGGGCTACGACTTCACGCTCCTCTCCGACTTCTGGCCGCACGGCGACGTCGCCAAGCAGTACGGCGTGTTCACCGAGGCGAAGGGCTACGCGACCCGCGCGACCTTCCTCATCGACAAGGCCGGCGTCATCCGGGACACGTTCATGACGGCCCCGGGCGAGCCGCGCTCGATCGACGCCTACCGCGCCGCGATCGATGCGCTCGCCCCCGCGCACGTCTGACCCTCCGGAGGCCGATCGCGCCGGTCCTCAGCTGAGGATGTTGACGGCCCGCGAGATCACGAGGGCCAGCAGGACGAAGCCGGTGAACGCCTCGGCGATCATCAGGAGCTTCATCCGGCTCGAGAGCGGCATCGTGTCGGTCGGGCTGAACGCCATGGTGTTCGTCGTCGAGACCGAGAGGTAGTCGACGAAGCCGGGCCGCCAGTCGGCGCGCTCGGAGGAGGTCGCGGCGACCTCGGGCGCGGTGTTTCGGTAGGTGTCCTGCGGGAAGGCGAAGTCGGCCGCCGGCAGCTCGGTGCGGGGGAGCGTTCCGCGGGCGACCGGACCGCCGCGGTCGAGCTCCCAGAACAGCAGCGCGTACGCGACGACGTTGGTGACCCAGACCTGGAGCGCGGTGAGCAGCAGCGGCGGGCCGTCGGCCGTCCCGTCGACGAGGTCGACGACCACGGCGACCACGTTCACCTGGTTCGCGACGGCGAGCACGACCGCCAGGGCGATGGAGACCCCGCGCGACCAGCGCGTCTCGCTGTCGAGGCGGCGCGGGTTGACGACGAACAGGGGCACGAGCAGAGCGAGCGTGATGCCGGCGGCGACGAGGCGGACGACCGAGGTGTCGGCGCTGTGACCGGCCACGTTCAGGGCGACGGCCACGAGGATCGCGGCGGAGGCGGGCCAGCGGCTCTCGGCGCGCCGTCTCGCCCGGGAGTCGCTGTCGGCGGTCATGTGCCGAGGCTAGTGCCCGCAGGGGGCCGCTCCGCCTGCCGTAGGATCGTGTCGATCGTCCGCGGGTGCGCCCGCGACGGGGGCCTTTAGCTCAGTTGGTAGAGCGCCACGTTTACACCGTGGATGTCATCGGTTCGAGCCCGGTAGGGCCCACCCCCTCAGGCGGTCGGAGCTCCGCGTCAGCGGGACTGGCGGCGCTTGTAGGGCTTCGGCTGGCCCTTCACGATCGGGGCCCGGCCGGTCCCCTTGGAGGCCTTGGCCTTGCCTCCCGACTTCGGAGCCGCCTCCGGCTCGTCGCCGAGAGCGGCCAGCTCCTCGCGGGCCGAGGCGAGGCGCTGCCGCCCGGCCGCGGTGAGGGTCGTCGCGGCGGCACCGGGCTCGAAGAGCGGCTTGCCGAGGTCGAGCTCGACCGCGGCGACGGAGGAGTCGAGCTTCTGCCGTGAGATGCCGAGACGCTCGGCGGCGCGCACGAAGTGCAGCTCCTCGGCGACCGCCACGAAATGGCGCAGCTGGCTGATCTTCATCCCGAACCCTTCACGGCCGCTCCCTGCGGCACGACCACGGTACGCGGTCCAGGAGGGGGCGCCGACCGCCGGGAGCGCCGGCGGGAGCCGCGTCGACCCGTCGATCCGCGCCAAACTCCCCGGCGGACATTGCCGGACGGAGGCGGGAGGCCTACGTTCGCGCCCGTGGGCGGTCCCGAAGCCGGCCACGGAGAGAGGCCGACGTGGGCGCGCTCATCTACAGCTCGATCGCGTCGCTCGACGGCTACGTGAACGACGCGGACGGCGGATTCGCCTGGGCGGAGCCGCGACCCGCCGTGCACCGCTTCATCACGGAGCGCGAGGGGCGGGTGCGCACGTACCTGTACGGGCGGCGCATGTACGAGGTCATGCGCGCGTGGGAGCAGACCTGGGCCCTCGCGGAGGAGTTCGCGTTCATCCGCGACTTCCAGGAGATGTGGCGGGCGGCCGACAAGGTCGTGTACTCGACCACGCTGGAGTCGGCCGACACCCGCCGCACCCGCGTCGAGAACGGGTTCGACCCGGTCGTCGTCGCCGCGCAGGTCGGCGCCGCCGACCACGACGTCTCGATCGGCGGGCCGACCCTGGCCCGACATGCGCTGCTCGCCGGGATCGTCGACGAGGTGCAGGTCTACACGGTGCCGGTGGCGGTGGGCGGCGGGACCCACTTCCTCCCGTGCGGGTTCCACGCCCGCCTCGACCTGCGCGAGGAGCACCGCTTCGCCGACGGAACGGTCTTCACGCGCTACAGCGTGCGGCGCTGAGACCGGCTACTCGGCGCCGACCAGCGCGGCGATCCTCGAGGCGAGACGGGCGCCCTGGGCACGTCCGGCGCGGGCGGAGGCGGCGCGGACGGCCGGGTCGAGCGAGTTCGGGCCGAAGGCGCGCACCGACTCCTCGTCGGCGTAGAGCACCTCGACCCGCGAGTCCGCGAGAGCGTCGAGCTCGCCGGTCGGGACGAGGCCCGCGCCGGGCGTGCCGACGCCCGGCAGCGGAGTGACGATCAGGACCCAGTCGGCTCCCGCGGCGAAATCGGCGTTGCTGCCGGAGCGCACGCCGCCGTCCATGTAGCGGACGCCGTCGATGCTGACGGGAGGCCAGACCCCGGGGACGGCGCAGCTGGCGGAGATCGCGTCGACGAGGCCGACGCCGCTCTCGCGGTCGAACACGCGCAGCTCGCCGGTGGCCGTGTCGACCGCGGTGATGAGCAGACGCTGCTCGGGCCAGTCGGCGTCGCCCACGCGGGCGGAGATGACGGCCCGGCGGGTGTCCTCGGGGAGCGTCTCGGCCTCGAGCGCGAGGGTGCCGATGCGGCGCCGCGCGTCCTGGGGCGAGGTCGCGCCCTCGACGGCCGCGGCGAAGAGGGCCTGGAGGCGCTCGCCGTCGACGTCCGCTCCGATCTCGGCGGACTCCTCCTGGAGCTGGGCCTCGTACGACTCGTCGAGGCCGGTCCCGGTGCTCAGCTGCGCGGCGACCGCGGAGCCGGCGGAGGTGCCGATGAAGGTCGTCGACGCGTCGAGCAGGAGGCGAGCCGCCTCGGGGGAGGCGTCGGCGAGGCCGCGGAGGACGCCGAGCTCCCAGGCGATTCCGGCGAGGCCGCCGCCGGCGAGGACGAGTGCACCAGGCATGGGGGAGGTCCTTTCGATCAGGATCAGGAGGGGTCGGGCGCTGCGGTGCGCCGCAGCACCAACGCTGTCACATCGTCGTGCGCGTCGTCTGCGAGAGCGTGCAGACGTTCGAAGAGAGCGGGGTCGTCGTTGCTCCGCACCAGCTCGGCGAGGCGGTCGAGCGCGTCGAGCCGCCCGCCGAAGACGTCGAGAAGGCCGTCGCTGCAGGAGAAGAGCGCGTCGCCGGGGGCGAGCACGCGCTGCTCCTCCTCCCAGGAGACGTCGGCGGCGATGCCGAGCGGGACGCCGGTGGAGGCGAGCCGCTCCGTGGTGCCGTCGGCGCGGAGGAGGAGGGTGAGGCCGTGGCCGCTGTCCACGAACGCGACGGCGCCGCTCGCGAGGTCGACCCGGGCGATCAGCGCGGTGGCGAACATCCCGGTCGCGGTCAGATCGGGCAGGAGCTGGCGGTTCACGGCCTCGACGGCCGCCGCGGGGGAGAGCTCCGGCCGAGCCTGGAACGCGGAGCGGATCGCGGAGGCGATGATCGCCGCCGACACTCCCTTGCCCATCACGTCGACCAGCTCGAGGGAGAGGTCGTCCCCGCTGCGGCGCCACGCCGTGTAGTCGCCGGCGACGTCGTGCAGCGGCGTGGTCAGCGAGTCGAGGCTCCATTCGCCGAGGTCGAGGCGCTCGGGCCAGAGCCGCTCCTGCGTCTCGCTCGCGCGTCCGGAGAAGGCGATCTCGCCCAGCTCCCGCTCCGCCCACCGGCCGAGGTCCTCGAGGATCTCGCGCTCCTCCTCCGAGAAGCCGCGCACCTCGCTGTCGATGATGCAGATCGTGCCGACGCGGAGGCCGTCCCCGACGACGAGCGGGCGGCCCGCGTAGAAGCGCACGTGGGGGGATCCGGTGACCACGCCGCGGTCGGCGAACCGCGGATCGGCGGTGGCGTCCTCGACGACGAGGATGTCGCCCTGCTGGACCGTGACGTCGCACATCGAGTCGGCGCGCAGCATCCTGCTCGCCCGCGCCGAGCGCTGGGGCGACTTCGTGAACTGCGTCGTCTCCTCGAGGATGTTGATCTCGGCGAGGGGGACGCGCAGGAGCCGGCGAGCGACGCGGGTGATCCTGTCGAAGCGCTCCTGGGGGGTGCTCAGGCCGACCCCGAGCTCGGCGACCGCAGCGAGGCGGGCGCGCTCGGACGGCCCGCTCACGTGCGGGTCCGGGCGAGCGCCCAGAGGTTCTGCCCATCGACCCTGCGGTAGGAGAACTCGGTGACGAGGGCGTGGATGAACGGGATGCCGCGGCCGGCCTCGTCCCACTCGTCCGGCATGTCGCGGGGGTCGGCGACCTCGGCGGGCGCCTCCTCGGCGGAGTCGTTGAGCGAGGCCCGCAGCTCGGTCGCGTCGACGCGGATCTCGACCAGGCAGATGATGTGCCGGTACGACCGGGCGTGCTGGACGATGTTCGAGGTCAGCTCGACCAGCGCGGTCTCGAACGACATCCGGTCGACCGGCGCGACGCCCGGCTCTTCGAGCCACAGCTCCTCGAGCGCCTCGTGGACGGCGGTGACGCCGTCCTCGGGCGGCGTGCGCACGACGAAGGAGCGCTCAGGCACGGTAGGCCTCCTCGACGGTCTCTGCGCTCCCGAGAAGGCGGTCGAGGTTGGACAGGCCGAGCACCATGGCGGGCTGCTCGCCGGCGGCGGCCACGCGCAGCTCGCCGCCCGCCTTCCGCGCCTCCTTGAGGCCGGCGACGAGGACGCCGAGCCCCGATGAGTCGAGGAACTCGACCGACGCCAGGTCGACGACCACGCGGACCTCTCCCGCCTCGAGCGCGCGCTGGAGGACCGCTTCGAGCTCCCACGCCGTGGACAGGTCGAGCCGGCCGACGGGGCGGATCACCACGATGTCGGGCTCGATCCGCTCGGTGCTGATCCTCGAGCTGGGCTCCATGGTGTCCTCCTGACGGGACGGCACGCGGTTCCGGAGGGCTCGGAGACGCGGTGAGGACGCGGTCGGGGGCGCGACCGAGGGGTTCCGGATCCGATGCGGGAGTGAATCGGGGAGTTCGTCCGCATCCGACCGTACAAGGGAACGGGGCGCCCCGTGGGAGGCGTGACCGGATCCGCGCTGCGATCCGCGATAGGCGGTCCTGCGGAGGAGGCTCCGCTCAGCCCCTCGCGGCGGCGAGAGCGTCGGCGGCGAGCCGCGCGGAGGCCTCCCGGCCGGTCAGCCAGAGCGGCACGGAGCGGGCGCGGAGCCCCGCCGACTCGAGCGCCGGGACCGCGTCCGCGTCCTCCTCGCCGACGAGCCAGGCGTCGAGGAGGCCGCCCTCGCTCCGAGCTCCGTAGTGCCGGCCGACGGCCTCGGCGGAGGTCTCGACGCCGATCGCGGCGAGGCAGGCGTCGGCCATGCCGCGCACGACCGCGCCGCCGATGACGGGGGAGACGCCCACGACGGGTGCGGAGGTCTGGCGGAGGGCGTCCGCGATCCCGGGGACGCCGAGGATGGTGCCGATCGAGACGACGGGATTGGAGGGGGCGACGAGCACCGCGTCGGTGTCGGCGATCGCCTCCAGCACGCCCGGGGCGGGACGGGCGCTCTCCACCCCCTGCTGGACGAAGCGGCGGGCGGGCGCGGACGCGCGCAGCCGCACCCACCACTCCTCGAAGTGGAGGAGCCGCACGCCCTCCCCGGGAAGCTCGACCTCGACGTGGGTCTCGACGTCCTGGTCCGACATCGGCAGCAGGCGGACCCCCAGCGGCCAGCGGGCGGTGATCCGGGCGGTCGCCTCCGAGAGGGTGAGGCCGTCGCGCAGCATCGAGCTGCGGGCGATGTGGGTGCCGAGGTCGAGGTCGCCCAGGGTGAACCACGGCCAGCCGACGCCGAAGGCGGTGAGCTCGGCCGAGACCCGCTCGCTCTCGCCGGCCCGGCCCCAGCCGCGCTCGGTGTCGTTCACTCCGCCGAGCGCGTAGGTGATCGAGTCGAGGTCGGGGCAGACCTTGAGGCCGGTGAGCCACATGTCGTCTCCGGTGTTGACGACGACGGTGATCTCGCTCGCCTCGCCCCCGGCGGCCTCGAGGTCGCGGAGGTGCTCGCGGACCGCCGAGGTGAAGCGGGCGCCGCCGACGCCTCCGGCCAGGATCGTGATGCGCATCCGCCCACGCTAGCGGCACCGACGGATTCCTCCCCCGGCGAGCCTTAATGCTGCGGATCCGCGCCGGAAACACCGGGGAAACGTCGAACCCCGACGATGAAGCCCTGTCCGCGGAGCCGGGACGGTCCGTCATTGCCTTCGGGCCCGGCGGGGACCACAGTGGGTCCACGTCCCCCGCTCCTCACCGCCCGGCGGAGCACGACCGGAGCCGGACAGGGACGCCCGAGCATGGAGGTACCGATGACCATCGTCCGCGCAGCGATCACCCAGACGACCTGGACCGGCGACAAGGAGTCGATGCTCGACAAGCACGAGCAGATGGCCCGGGACGCCGCGGCCGACGGCGCGCAGATCGTCTGCTTCCAGGAGCTGTTCTACGGCCCGTACTTCGGCATCACGCAGGACAAGAAGTACTACCGCTACGCCGAGCCCGCCGACGGGCCGATCGTGCAGCGGTTCGCGGCCCTCGCGAAGGAGCTGGGCGTGGTGATGATCCTCCCGATCTACGAGGAGGAGCAGACCGGCGTCTACTACAACACCGCGGTCGTGGTCGACGCCGACGGGACGATCCTCGGCAAGTACCGCAAGCACCACATCCCGCACCTGGACCGCTTCTGGGAGAAGTTCTACTTCCGGCCGGGGAACCTCGGCTTCCCGGTCTTCGACACCGCGGTCGGCAAGGTCGGCGTCCACATCTGCTACGACCGCCACTTCCCGGAGGGCTGGCGGGAGCTGGGCCTGAACGGCGCCCACCTCGTCTTCAACCCCAACGCGACCAAGCCCGGACTGTCGAACCGCCTCTGGGAGGTCGAGGGCCCGGCGGCCGCGGTGGCGAACGGCTACTTCGTGCTGCAGCCCAACCGGGTCGGCCGGGAGGACAACGAGTACGGCGAGCTCGCGGTCGACTTCTACGGCACCAGCCAGATCATCGATCCGCGGGGGGAGTTCGTCGGCGAGCGGGGCTCGGGCGAGGCCGAGGAGATCCTGATCCGCGACCTCGAGATGGACATGGTGCAGGAGATGCGCGACGACTGGCAGTTCTACCGGGACCGCCGGCCGGAGTCCTACACCAGCATCCCGAAGCCGTGACCGCAGTTCGAGACGGGGAAGACCGATGAAGACCCTCATCACCGGCGGGACGGTCGTCAACGCGACCGGCACCGGAGCAGCAGACGTCCTGATCGACGGCGAGACCATCGCCGCGGTCCTCGCCCCCGGCTCCACGCTGCTGGGCTTCGACCTGGCGGCCCACGTGGACCGCGTGATCGACGCGAGCGGCAAGTACGTCATCCCGGGCGGGATCGACGCGCACACGCACATGGAGATGCCCTTCGGCGGCACCTCCGCCTCCGACACCTTCGAGACCGGGACGCGGGCGGCGGCCTGGGGAGGCACGACGTCGATCGTGGACTTCGTGGTGCAGTACCCGGGCGAGAGCGTCGTCGACCGGTTCCAGGCGTGGCAGGAGAAGGCGGCCGGCAACTGCGCGATCGACTACGGCTTCCACCAGATCCTCTCGGACGTGCAGGACTCCTCGCTCGTCGCGATGGACGAGCTGATGCGCGAGGGGGTGACCAGCTTCAAGCTGTTCATGGCCTACAAGGGCGTGTTCCTCTCGGACGACGGGCAGATCCTGCGGGCGTTCCAGAAGGGCGCCGAGAACGGCGCGATGATGATGATGCACGCCGAGAACGGCGCCCTCATCGACGAGCTGGTGAAGCAGACCCTCGCCGCCGGGAACACCGCGCCGTACTTCCACGGGACCTCGCGGCCCTGGCAGGCGGAGGAGGAGGCGACGCACCGGGCGATCATGATCGCCGACCTGACCGGCGCGCCGCTCTACGTCGTGCACGTGTCGGCGAAGCAGGCGGTCGAGCAGATCGCGCAGGCCCGCGACCGGGGCATGAACGTGTTCGGCGAGACCTGCCCGCAGTACCTGTACCTCTCGCTGGAGGACCAGCTCGGCGCGTCCAGTGAGCAGTGGGGCGGCTTCGAGGGCGCGAAGTGGGTGTGCTCCACCCCGTTGCGCTCGAAGGCGGAGGGGCACCAGCACCACATGTGGCAGTCGCTGCGCACCAACGACATCCAGATGGTCTCCACCGACCACTGCCCCTTCTGCATGAAGGGCCAGAAGGACATGGGCGTCGGCGACTTCTCGAAGATCCCCAACGGGATCGGCTCGGTGGAGCACCGGATGGACCTGATGTACCAGGGCGTCGTGTCCGGGCAGATCTCCCTGCCGCGCTGGGTGGAGCTCACCTCGACCACTCCGGCGCGGATGTTCGGGATGTACGGCAGGAAGGGCGTCATCCAGCCCGGAGCCGACGGCGACGTCGTCGTCTACGACCCCAACGGGCACACCTCGATCGGGATCGGCGAGGGCCGCAGCCACCACATGGACATGGACTACTCGGCCTGGGAGGGCTTCGAGATCGACGGACACGTCGACACGGTGATCTCCCGCGGCAGGGTCGTCGTCGACGACGGCTCCTACGTCGGCACGAAGGGCGACGGGGCGTACATCCCGCGCGGTCTGAGCCAGTACCTGATCTGAGCCGGCACCCGATCCGAGCCAGCACCTGATCGAGCAGAAGGAACCCCATGGACTTCGGAGTCGTCCTCCAGACCAACCCGCCCGCCTCGCGCACCGTCGCGCTCGCCGTCCTCGCGGAGACGCACGGCTTCGACTACGCGTGGACCTTCGACTCGCACCTGCTCTGGCAGGAGCCCTACGTGATCTACTCGCAGATCCTCGAGAGGACGCACCGGATCACGGTCGGCCCGATGGTCACCAACCCCGCCACGCGCGACTGGACGGTCATCGCCTCGCTGCACGCGACGCTCAACGAGATGTACGGGAACCGCACGGTGTGCGGGATCGGACGCGGCGACTCGGCGGTGAGGGTGACCGGAGGAGCTCCGACGACGCTCAAGACGCTGCGGGAGTCGATCCACGTCATCCGCGAGCTCGCCAACAGCCGTCCGGTCGAGTACAACGGCCAGACGCTGCAGTTCCCGTGGAGCCGGGGATCGTCGCTGGAGATGTGGGTCGCCGCCTACGGCCCGCTCGCCCTGAAGCTCGCGGGCGAGGTCGGCGACGGCTTCATCCTGCAGCTGGCCGACGTGGACATCGCGCGCTGGATGATCGGGGCCGTCAAGGAGGCGGCGGCGAACGCCGGCCGGGATCCGGAGTCGCTGCAGTTCTGCGTCGCGGCGCCGATGTACATCGGCACCGACCGGGAGCACATGCGCGACCAGTGCCGCTGGTTCGGCGGGATGGTCGGCAACCACGTGGCCGACATCGTGGGCCGCTACGGCGCCTCGGGAGCGGTGCCGCAGGCGCTGACGGACTACATCGCCGGCCGCGAGGGCTACGACTACAACGAGCACGGCCGTGCGGGCAACAGCCACACCGCCTTCGTGCCGGACGAGATCGTGGAGCGCTTCTGCGTGCTGGGCACGGCGGACGAGCACATCGAGAAGCTCCGGGCGCTCGCCGACATCGGCGTGACGCAGTTCGCGGGCTACCTCCAGCACGACAACAAGGAGGAGACGCTGCGCGTGTACGGCGAGCGGGTCATCCCCGAGCTGCGCGAGCACATCGTGGCCCGCGCATGAGACCGGCCCTCGCGCGCGGGCTCGTGCTCGGCGCTGGCGGGCTGCTCCTGCTCGCGCTGGTGTGGGAGGGCTGGAAAGTGCTCGGGCCCGAGGCGGGGGTGGTCGTCGGAGGCGTCACGGTGCTCCCGCGCACGAGCGCGATCGCGATGCCCCACCTCTGGGAGATCGCGGCCCGGCTCGGCGAGCCGGTCACCGGAGCGCGCAACGCTCCGGCGCTCTGGTCGGCCGTCCTGGCAGCGAGCGCCTTCTCTCTGGGGATCGCCGCGGTCGGCTGGGTCGTCGGCACCGTCGTCGGACTGCTCCTCGCCCTCCTGATGCAGCGGTTCCGCACGGCGGAGTCGGCGGTGCTTCCCTGGATCGTGCTGAGCCAGACGGTGCCCCTGATCGCGATCGCCCCGCTGGTCCGGCGCTGGGGGTCGCAGCTCGAGCTCGGACCGGTGACCTGGGAGAACTGGATGTCGGTGGCCCTGATCGCCTCCTACCTCGCGTTCTTCCCCGTCTCGATCGGCGCGCTCCGCGGTCTCGGTTCGCCGACCGCCCACCAGGTGGAGCTGATGCACGTCTACGGCGTGGGCTGGTGGAAGACGCTGGTGCGCCTGAGGCTCCCGGCGAGCGTGCCCTACCTGCTGCCGGCCCTCCGGCTCGGAGCGGTCAGCGCCGTCGTCGGCACGATCGTCGCCGAGGTGTCGATCGGTCTGCGCGGCGGCATCGGCCGCATGATCATCGAGTTCGCCTCCGCCGCGGGAGGCGACCCCGCCAAGCCGTGGGCGCCGATCCTCGGAGCGGTGCTGGTGGGCCTCGCGGCCGCCGGAGCCGTCGCCCTGCTCGGCACCCTCCTCCGTCCGTTCCGCCGAGGGGAGCAGCCCGCATGAGCACTGCAGGATCCGCGGTCGTCGTCGACACCGTCACGAGGACCTTCACCACCGCCAGGGCTGCGAGCGTGACCGCGCTCCAGGACGTGTCGCTCGAGGTCGCCGCGGGGGAGTTCGTCTCGCTGATCGGCCCGTCCGGCTGCGGGAAGTCGACGCTGCTGCGGCTGATCGCCGACCTCGACGAGCCGGACTCCGGCTCGATCGCCGTGTTCGGCAAGACGGCGCGGCAGGCGAGGCTCGACCAGGACTACGGGATCGCCTTCCAGCAGGCGGGCCTCCTGCCCTGGCGGACGATCCGGGCGAACATCGCCCTGCCGCTCGAGCTCCACGGCGTCGCCGCCGCTGTCCGGCGCTCGCGCGTCGACGAGCTGCTGGCGCTGGTCGGGCTCGGCGACTTCGCCGACTCCTACCCGGACCAGCTCTCCGGCGGGATGCAGCAGCGCGTCGCCATCGCCCGCGCGCTCGCCGAGAGCCCGCGGCTGCTGCTGATGGACGAGCCGTTCGGCGCGCTCGACGAGATGACCCGCGAGCGGATGCAGACGGAGCTGCTGCGGATCCGGCGCGAGACCGGCGCGGCCGTCGTCTTCGTCACCCACTCGATCCCGGAGGCGGTGTTCCTCTCGGACCGCGTCGTGGTGATGTCGCCGCGACCCGGCAGGATCCGCGACGTCCTCCCGGTCGGACTCCCCGGAGCGTCCGAGCGCGACGCGGCGGTCCGGGAGGACACGGCGTTCTTCCGCGACGTGAGCGCCGTGCGCGAGCTGCTGCACGGCGACCTCGCGGCCGTGCCGCGCGGGGTGGAGAACCGGTGAGCACGACGGCGCTCGCGCGCAGCGTGCTCGCTCCGCTCGTGCTCGGGATCGCCGCGGTCCTGCTGTGGCAGGCCGGGGTCACCGCTCTGGCGATCCAGCCGTTCGTGCTCCCGTCGCCGCTCGCGATCGGACGGGAGTTCGCCGCCAACCTCTGCTCCGTCGCCGAGGGCAGCGCGGTGACCGGCCGCAACGCGCTGGTCGGCCTGCTGGTCGGCGCGGTGCTCGCGATCGTGGTCGCCGGGCTCTCGGCGCTCGCGAGGGTCTTCGACGGACTGGTCGCGCCGATCGTGGCAGCCGCCGCCGTCGTGCCGATCGTGGCCCTCGCTCCGGTGCTCTACACGATGTTCGGAGCGAACGCCGAGACCGCGCGGCAGCTCGTCGCGGCGCTCGCCGTGTTCGTGCCGGTCTACGTGACGACGCTGCGCGGGCTGCGGCAGGCCGCTCCGGTGCACCGCGACCTGCTGAAGGCCTACGCGGCGACGCCGTGGCAGACCGCCCGCACGATCACGCTGCCGGGCGCGGTGCCCTACGTCTTCACGGGGCTCCGCATCGCCTCCTCGCTGGCGGTGATCTCGGCGCTGGTCGCCGAGTACTTCGGCGGACCCGTCGGCGGGCTCGGCAAGTCGATCACCACGGCGGCCTCGGGCAGCGACTACGCGCTCGCCTACGCCTACGTCCTGGGCGCCGTGCTCGTCGGCCTCGCCTTCTACTGCGTGACGGCCGCACTCGAGGCCTTCGCGCTGCGGCGCAGCCGGATCCGCTGAGCTTCCCCGACTCCACCCGACTCTCCACTCGCACCGCCGCACGATCAGCGCCACCCTCACCATCAGCACCACCTGCACCACAGCACCACCTGCACCGCCGCACCACGGGGCGCGCCGCACCGGCGTCCCCCGCAGACCGCACCAGGAGGACCCGTGACCAGACGCACCCGCATCACCCTGACGACGACCGCCGCCTTCGCGGCCGTGGGCCTCGCGCTCACCGGCTGCAGCGCCTCCGGCGGCTCCGGCTCGGGATCCGACTCCGGCTCCGACGGGCTCACGCCGGTCACCCTGCAGCTGCAGTGGGTGGCCCAGGCGCAGTTCGCCGGGTACTACGCCGCCGTCGACCAGGGCTACTACGAGGACGAGGGCCTCGATGTGACGATCGCCGAGGGCGGCGGCGACATCGTCCCCCAGGACGTGCTCGCCTCGGGCGACGCCGACTACGCGATCTCCTGGGTCCCCAAGGTCCTCGGCTCGATCGAGCAGGGCGCCGAGATCACGGACGTCGCGCAGATCTTCGAGCGCAGCGCCACCACGCAGATCTCCTTCAAGGACAAGGGGATCACCTCGCCCGCCGACCTCGCCGGGAAGAGCGTGGGCAGCTGGGGGTACGGCAACGAGTGGGAGCTGTTCGCCGGCATGCAGAAGGACGGCGTCTCGCTCGACGACATCTCGCTGGTGCAGCAGCAGTTCGACATGAACGGGTTCCTCGCGGGCGACATCGACGCGGCCCAGGCGATGACCTACAACGAGTACGCCCAGGTCCTCGAGACCGTGAACCCCGCCACGGGCGAGCTGTACCAGCCGGACGACCTGAACGTCATCAGCTGGAACGACGTCGGGACCGCGATGCTCCAGGACGCGATCTGGGCCGATGCGGGCAGGCTCGCCGACGACGACGCGTACGCGGAGCAGACCGTCGCGTTCATCAAGGCCTCCATCAAGGGCTGGATCTACGCGAAGGACGACCCGCAGGGGGCGGCCGACATCGTCACCGCGGCCGGCTCGACGCTCGGCACCAGCCACCAGCTCTGGATGACCAACGAGGTCAACAAGCTGATCTGGCCCTCGACGGACGGCGTCGGGATGATCGACGAGGCCGCCTGGCAGCAGACCGTCGACATCGCGAAGGAGACGGAGAACGAGACGGGCGCCACGATCATCAGTGCGGACCCGCCCGCCACGGCCTACTCGAACGAGTACGTCGAGAAGGCGCTCTCCGAGCTCGCCGATGAGGGCGTGGACACGAGCGGAGCGGACTACGCCCCCATCGATGTGACGCTGGAGGCCGGCGGAGCCTGAGCCGGCGGATCCGCGATCCTGCCTCTCCCGGCCCTCCCGCCCCGGGGCGGGCCGGGGGGAGTAGGCTGGACCCTCGTGACTACTTTCAAGAAGACGCCGTTCACCGTGAACGTGCGCGACCTCGTGAGGCGACCGGGCGAGATGCGCGAGCACCGCCTCGAGCTCGAGGCGCCGGAGCAGTTCGGCGAGGGGATCGTCGCGGTCCGCGAGGGATCGGCCGTCGATCTCGACGTCCGGCTCGAGTCCGTGCACGAGGGGATCCTGGCCAGTGTCGAGGTGTCGGCGAGGGCCGACGGCGAGTGCAGCCGGTGCCTGACCGACATCTCCCTGCCTGTCGATGTCGAGTTCCAGGAACTTTTCGCGTACTCTTCTGACGAAGCTTTCGACTATGAGGTTCACGACGACCACGTGGATCTTGAACCTCTGGTCAGGGATGCGGTGGTTCTGTCGCTGCCGTTCCAGCCGGTCTGCCGGCCGGACTGTCCGGGCCTCGACCCCGTCACGGGGGAGCGGCTGGCCGATTCCTCCACGCCTGAACCCGAGGCGCCGCGCGACTCCCGGTGGGCCGCGCTCGCAGGGTTGGGCGAAGGGGACGGCGGGGCCGCAGCGCCCGGAGCTTCCACCGACAGAGCTTCCGCAGACAGCGGTGAGGGCGCGACCGCCCGCACCGAATCCGACTAGAGGTAGAGAAGAGAGAATCATGGCTGTTCCCAAGAGGAAGAAGTCCCGCGCGAACACCCACGCCCGTCGTTCGCAGTGGAAGGCTGAGGTCCCCACCCTCGTCAAGACCATCGAGAACGGCAAGGTCGTCTACAGCCTTCCCCACCGCGCCAAGGTCGTCGAGGACTCCGCGGGCACCGCGCTGTTCCTCGAGTACAAGGGCCGCAAGGTCGCCGACGTCTGATTCCGCTCCTGGTCCGCACGGCGCGGGGCGAACCGCCTCTCGACGAACGGACCGCGGTCCATGGTGAACCAGACCTCCGCACGACCCTCCAGCGACGACCGGTCGCGTCTGGAGGCCACGCTCGGCGTGAGCCTCGACGGTGAGCTCTTCGAGCTCGCCCTGACGCACCGGTCGTTCGCTTTCGAGCACGGCGGCATCCCGCACAACGAGCGCCTCGAGTTCCTCGGCGACTCGATCCTGGGGCAGGCCGTGACCGTCATGCTCTACACCGAGTACCCCGCCCTCAGCGAGGGCGACCTGGCCAAGCGCCGGGCGAGCCTCGTCTCGACCGTCGCGCTGGCCGAGATCGCCCGCGGCATCGGCCTGGGCGAGTTCCTCCGCCTCGGACGCGGCGAGGAGCTGACCGGCGGTCGGGACAAAGCGTCGATCCTCGCCGACACCGTCGAGGCCATCATCGGCGCCGTCTACCTCGGCACCGGGCCCGACGCGGCCCGCGACCTGGTGCTGCGCCTGATCGCCCCCCTCCGGGCCGATCCGCTCCGCTTCGGCGTCTCGATGGACCCGAAGACGAGCCTGCAGGAGGCGGCCGCCGAGCGCGGTGCGCCGGCCCCGCGCTACGAGATCGCCGCCACCGGCCCCGACCACAACAAGGTCTTCGTCGCCACCGTGATCGTCGGCGGACTCGTCACCGCCCGCGGCGAGGGCACCAGCAAGAAGGCGGCCGAGATGGCCGCTGCGCTGGACGCGTGGACCCGTCTGGCGGCTCCCGGCGCACCCGCCGCTCCTGCGGCCTCGGACTGATCGTGCCCGAGCTGCCCGAGGTCGAGGTGGTGCGCGCGGGCCTCGCCCCGGCGGTCACCGGCTCCCTGGTGACCGGCGTCGAGATCGTCGACGAGCGCTCGCTCAAGCGGCACGTGCATCCGCACGGGACCTTCGAGCGCCTGCTCGTCGGGCGCCGGCTGGAAGCGGCGGTGCGGCGCGGGAAGTTCCTCTGGCTGCCGGCCGGCCGCGACGAGGCGCTGCTGGTGCACCTCGGCATGAGCGGGCAGGTGCTGCTGCGCACGGCGGATGCGGCGCTGCCGCGGCTGGCGCGCATCCGGATCGGGATCGAGCACCCCGAGCACGGCGAGCTGGCCCTGCACTTCGTCGACCAGCGGATCTTCGGCTCGATGGCGGTCGACGCGCTGGTGCCGACGCCGGACGGAGCGCCGGGCGGCTACGCGGGCGAGGAGGCCCGCGGAGGCGGCTGGCTGCGCGCCGTGCCCTCGCAGGTCGCGCACATCGCCCGCGATCCGCTCGACCCCTCCTTCGACCTGGGCTCGGTCGTCGCGGCGCTGGCGAGGAGGAGCAGCGGGATCAAGCGGGCGCTGCTCGACCAGACGCTCGTGAGCGGCATCGGGAACATCTACGCGGACGAGTCGCTGTGGGCGGCGGAGCTGCACCCGGAGCGGCCGAGCTCGTCGCTCGGCGAGGCGCGCATCCGCCGCCTCTTCGCCGAGGTCCGCTCCGTGCTGGAGCGGGCGCTGGCCGAGGGCGGCACCAGCTTCGACGCGCAGTACGTGAACGTGAACGGCGCCTCCGGCTACTTCTCGCACAGCCTGCACGCCTACGGGCGGACGGGGAAGCCGTGCGCCCGGTGCGGCGAGGCGATCGTGCGGGTGCCGTTCATGAACCGCTCCTCGCACCTCTGCCCGCACTGCCAGCAGCTGCCGCGCTGAAGCACCGGGAGGCGTCGCGTCAGGCCGCGGCGTCGGCGGGCGCGGGAGCGTACCGGGAGTGGACGACGAGCTCGCCGAGCAGCGTCGCGACGAGCGTGATGACGGCGGCGATCGCCAGGCCGAGCCAGAGCCCGACCAGGAGGGCGAGCGCGCCGACGCCGGCACCCGCGGCGATCAGGACGATCGCGGCGGCGCGGCGGAACCAGGGCTGACCGGACCCTCCCGCCAGGCGCGAATCCGCGGCCAGGCCGGTGATCGTCGAGGTGACGACGACCGTCGTGACGTCCTTGACGGCGAGATGGCGGGCCGTCGCGGCCTGGAGGCCCATCGCCCCGCCCAGCACGCCGGTGACGGTGAAGGCGAGCGGCTCGGGGTGCTCGGGCACGACCGCGAGCACGATCGCCAGGGCGCCGAGCAGGATCCCGACCACCGCGAAGAGCCACGTCGAGCGCGAGGTCCAGCCCTTCTTCACCGGCCGCAGCACCCGGCCGCCGATCACGGCGCCGATCATGAAGGCGCCCAGCGCGATCAGGGGCCCGACCACGGGCAGGTCGGCCGCCCCGGAGAGGGCCATGCCGAGGATGACCACGTTGCCGGTCATGTTGCCGGCGAAGACACGGTCGAGCCCGAGGTACCCGACGGCGTCGATGATGCCGGTCGAGAAGGTGAGGGCGAGCATCAGGCCGAGGGTGGCGCCCTCGGTGCGGGTGCGCAGGCGTCGGAGCACGGGAGTCCTGTCGTCGGGGGCGGGTCTGGAGAATCGTGGCACACGCGTGCACATGCTCGAAACACGGCGCGGTTAGGGTCGGACGGCGCGGACGGGCCGCGCGGGAGGCGGACGCGCATGCGGTGGACGGAGTGGGCGGTGCAGCCCGGCGAGGGAGTGCCGTCGGGGGTCGACTACCTGCCGGCCGAGCCGGGGTCGGTGCTGTGGGGGCGCCTGCCGTGCGCGGCGGACGCGCCCGTGCTCACGGTCGACTCGGGGGCCGAGGTCGTCATCGACACGCTCAGCCACGAGGGAGTGCTGGAGGACCAGGGGCGCGATCCGGTCGCCTTCTTCGGCCGCCACGGGGTCGCTCCGGAGGGGGTGCTGCGCGACGCGGTCGCGCTCGCCGCCGACGGGCCCTTCCGCGACGGCGGGACGGACGGGCCGCACGTGGTCACGGGACCGATCGCGGTCCGGGGGGCGCTGCCGGGGGACCTTCTCCGGATGACCCTCCTCGAGGCCGAGCCGCGCGTGCCGTACGGAGTCGTCTCGAACCGGCACGGCCGCGGGGCGCTGCCGGGCGAGTACCCGCTGCAGGAGGGGCCGTTCAGCGTCTTCGCACGCGTCGACGAGGACGCGCAGGGCGGTCTCCGCGGCGTGATCCCGCTGGTGCCCGGAGGAACGCGAGCCGCCCGGTTCCCGCTCCGGCCGTTCCTCGGCATCATGGGCGTCGCCGTTGCAGGGGAGGAGCGCCCGCACTCGGTGCCGCCCGGTGCGCACGGGGGCAACATCGACATCGCACTGCTGACGGCGGGAACCAGCCTCTACCTTCCCGTGCAGGTCCCGGGCGCCCTCGCCTACGTCGGCGACCCCCACTTCGCGCAGGGCGACGGCGAGGTGGCGCTGACGGCGATGGAGGCGAGCCTGCGCGTCCGGGTGCGCCTGGACGTCGTCCCGCGCGCCGAGGCGCTCGCGGCGTTCGGGGAGCTGCTCGGGCCGATGGGGGAGACCGGCGAGTTCCTCGTGCCCACCGGGATGGACGAGGACCTGGACGTCGCCGTCCAGAAATGCGTCCGCGCCGCCATCGCGCTGCTGGCCGCCCGATACGGAATGGACCCGGCCCACGCCTACGCCTACCTCAGCGCGGCGACCGACTTCGACATCTCGCAGGTGGTCGACCTGGTGAAGGGCGTGCACGCCCGCGTCCGGACGGCCGACTTCGATGACTGACCCGCGGGTGACGACCCTCGAGGGCGACCTGCCGGACGGGCTGGTGGACGCGGTCCTCGCGTACGAGGCGGCGCTCGGGGCGGACGACGTCAGGGCGCTCGCCGACGCGTTCGTCGACGCGCCGACGACGCTCCGGGGCGACGCCTCCGGACTGCTCGTCGGTCACGCGGCGATCACCGGCTTCCGGGGCCGTCGCGGCGGGGCGCCGGTGCGACAGGTGATCGAGCTGCACGTGCGGGCGGTCGATCGGGACACGGCGCTCGTGGTGAGCGTGAACGCCGCGGCGCGCGGGGGGCGCGGGCTCGTGACGCAGCTGTGGTCGCGAACGGAGGACGGGATCTGGCGGGTGCGCGCCGCGCAGGTGCAGGCGCCCACTCCGCCGCTGGACCCCCGCGTCTGGCGGGCCGTGGGCGCGCCGCTGGTGCCGGCTGCCGGGACCGGGCCGCTCGACGGACTGGACGTGGCGGTGAAGGACCTCTTCGCGATCGAGGGCCAGCGGATCGGCGCCGGCGTGCCGGCCCTGCTCGCCTCTGCGCCGATCGAGGCGGCGACCGCTCCGGCCGTCGCCCAGCTGCTCGCGGCGGGAGCGTCGGTGCGCGGGATCGCGCAGACCGACGAGTTCGCGTACAGCATCGCGGGCCGGAACTCCGGCTACGGGACGCCGCCGAATCCGGCGGTAGCGGGGGCGATCCCGGGCGGTTCGTCGAGTGGACCGGCGACCGCGGTGTCCCTCGGGCAGGCGGCGGTCGGGCTCGCGACCGACACGGCGGGCTCGATCCGGGTGCCCGCCTCGTACCAGGGGCTGTGGGGGCTGAGGACGACCCACGGCGCGGTGCCTGTCGAGGGGCTGCTGCCGCTGGCGCCGAGCTTCGACACCGTCGGGTGGCTGACGCGGGACCTCGGCACGCTGCGGCGGGTGGCCGAGGTCTGCCTGCCGTCCGGCCCGCCGGTCCGGGGTCTCGCGGTGGCGCCTGCACTGCTGGGCGGAGTGGATGCGGCCGTCCGGGCGGCGTTCCGAGCGGCCGTCGAGGGGCTGAGTGCCGACGAGGTGGTGCTGCCCCCCGTGGCGGAGATGCTCGAGGCGTTCCGGCTGGTGCAGGCCGCCGAGGCGTGGCGGTCGAGCGGCTCGTGGGTCGCGGCGCATCCGGGAGTGCTGGCGGCGGACGTGCAGGCGCGCTTCGACGCGGCGTCGCTCGTCGACGAGCAGACGGAGGCGGCCGCGCGGGCGCGGGTCGCGGGGTTCCGGGAGGCGCTCGACGGCGCGCTCGACGGGCGGGTGCTGCTCCTGCCGTCGGCGTCGTCGGTCGCGCCGGCCCTCGACGCGTCGGCCGAGGCGATCGACGCGGCGCGGACGGCGACGCTCGGCCTGACCTGCGTCGCCGGGATCGGCGGGTATCCGGCGCTGTCGGTGCCGCGCCTGAGCGTGGACGGCGCACCGGCGGGTCTCTGCCTGGTGGGACCGCGGGGGTCGGATCTCGCGCTGCTGGAGCTGGCCGGCACGCTCTGAGGGCGCGCTCTGAGGGCGGGTGAGGGGCATCCCGCCCGCAGGCACGCAGCATGTCCCGCGGTCAGAACGGGGGAGGCGCATCGCTGAAGCTCGGCCTGAGCGGTGGCCGTGAGGACGCAGGCGGATCGGATGGACGGGTGACCACGCGGCGCCCCGCGGGAGAGGTCCAGTCGGCGGATCCGTCGGGGTGGAGCGTGGAGGTCCAGCGGTCGCCGTGGCGGACGTGGTGGTGGGCGACGCAGAGCGACGCCGGGTTGTGGAGTGCGGTGTCGCCTCCGTGGCGCCACTTCAGCGTGTGGTCGGCCTCGGCTGTCGCCGCCGGCCGGATGCAGCCGGGGAAGCGGCAGGTCCGGTCGCGCAGCTGGAGTGCGAGGCGCATCCGCGGAGGAGGGAGGCGGTGCGTCCTGCCGACCGAGACGACGGCACCCGTGCTCGGGTGTATGAGCACGGGGGTGACGGCCGAGTCGGCTCCGAGGAGCTCACGCGCGACGCTGGCCGGGACGAGGCTGTAGCCGTCCAGTTCTGCCGGCGTCTCGTCCTGCCCGGCCGCGGTGCTCGCGGCGAGAGTCAGTCGGACCTCGGCCCGGATGCCGCGAGCGGACGTCCGCGGCCTCTCGTCGCCCGGAGACGTGCCGGACACGTCGCCGTCGCAGAGCAGGTCGACCAGGGCGTCGGCCCGCAGCTGCGCGAGCGTGCGCTCCTCCGCCGGACCGCTCCCGCCGCCTGTCCGGTCGCCGTTCCCGTCGCGGAGGGTGCGGGCGATCCGGTCGAGCCGCGCGAGCGCGCCCGTGGCGGCCGGAGCGGGGAGGGTCGCGCAGAGCGTGGCCACGCCGTCCTGCTCGGCCGAGACCCGGACGGCCCGGTCCTCCCGAGCGCGGGCGTGCCGGTCGGAGGACTGTCGTGCAGCTCGTCGCGCAGTCGGGCGAGGCGTCCCCGCAGCTGGGTCGGCGTCATCGAGGCGGCCGGTCCCGCGGCTCGTTCGTCGAACTCCGGGAGGGAGGACGGCGGAAGGGTGGCCGCGGCTGCGCAGATGATCTGCCCCGCCTCCCAGCGCAGCCGGGCGTCGGCCAGCGCGGCGCGCGTGCACGGCAGGTGCTCGACCAGCAGGCGGGCGTGCTCGAGTTCGCGGGCGGCCACGCGCTCGGACACGGCGAGCGCGACGGCGAGCTCGGCCCGGACGGAGCGCTCCACGAGGTCGCGCGACTCGGCGGGCGACCCACCGCGGGCGAACGCCTCCGGGCGACGGAGCGCAGCCGTGTACGCCTCGTGCAGAGCCTCGGCGGAGGCGAGGTGGAGTGGAGCCGCGGACCGGGCGAGCAGCGCCGCACGGTCGCCGAGGGCGCGGACCTCCTCGAGTCCCTGCCGCATCCGATCCGCCATACCCGTATTGAATCAGCGACCACTGACATGCGGGCCCCAGGTGCGCCCGATCGGGAGAACTCGCCCGTGAGCCGCCCCTGTGGAGGAGCGCTGCGCCGCCGGAGGGGTCCCGAGACCCCGACACGGCTCAGGAGGGTCCGCGGAGGACCGACGTCAGCGTGAGCAGGATCACGACGACGACGCCGACGACGACGAGGAGGGCGCCTCCCGCGGCCATCACGACGGGCGACTGCGTCCTCGGCCCGACCCTCTGCCCCCGCCGGCGCATCTGGTCACGGGCCCGCGCGGAGATCCACTCGCGCCGGCCGATGAACACCGCTCCGAAGACGATCGCGATCGGCGCCCAGACGAGAGCGACGATCTGGTCCTCGGTCACCGGCCGGCGACCGTTCCGTGCGGCGCTGTCCTCATGCCGACCAGTGTCCCGCGGACCTCCCGGGCGCGACCCGCCGCACCCCGTGAAACACCGGCGAAACGTCCGTCCCATAGGCTCTCCGAGTGAAACAGCTGTTTCTCTCCCGCACGCGAAGAGGTGGCCCCATGACCGCGCCCGCACCGTTCCTCCCCGTCGATCCGCCGCCGCGCCTGCTCATGGGCCCGGGCCCGATCAACGCCGATCCGCGCGTCCTGCGCGCGATGTCGGCGCAGCTCGTCGGGCAGTACGACCCGTTCATGACGGCGACGATGACGGAGACGCAGGAGCTGTACCGGCAGGTGTTCCGCACCCGCAACGAGAAGACGATGCTCGTCGACGGCACGAGCCGTGCCGGCATCGAGGCGGCCCTGGTCTCGATGCTGGAGCCGGGCGACCGCGTGCTCGTGCCGGTCTTCGGGCGGTTCGGGCACCTCCTCCGCGAGATCGCGGAGCGCTGCGGCGCGGAGGTGCACGTGATCGAGGCCGAGTGGGGGCAGGTCTTCCCCGTCTCGGCGATCGCGGAGGCCCTGGCCCGGGTGAAGCCGAAGATGCTGGCCGTGGTCCACGGCGACACGTCGACCACCATGGCGCAGCCGCTGGAGGAGCTCGGCGCCCTCTGCGAGAAGCACGGCGCCCTCTTCTACACCGACGTCACCGCCTCCCTCGCGGGCAACGCCTTCGCGACCGACGAGCTCGGGCTCGACGCGGTCACCGCGGGGCTCCAGAAGTGCCTGGGCGGCCCGTCCGGATCGGCGCCGGTCACCTTCTCGGAGAAGGCCGTCGCGGTGATCGAGTCGCGCAAGAGCATCGAGGCCGGGATCCGCGACGAGGGCGACGCCGTCAGCGCCCGCCGCGTCCGCTCCAACTACTTCGACCTCGGCATGGTCTTCGACTACTGGGGGCCGCGGCGCCTCAACCACCACACCGAGGCGACCACGATGCTCTACGGCGCGCGCGAGTGCGCCCGCATCGTCGTCGAGGAGGGCCTGGACGAGACGGTCGCCCGCCACGCGCTTCACGGCTCGGCGATGCTCGCCGGCGTCCGCGGCCTCGGCCTCGAGGTGTTCGGCGACGTCGGGCACAAGATGACGAACGTCGTCGCGGTGCACATCCCGCAGGGCGTGAACGGGGACGCGGTGCGCGGGGAGATGCTCTCCGACTTCGGCATCGAGATCGGAACGTCCTTCGGCCCGCTGCACGGGAAGGTCTGGCGCATCGGCACGATGGGCTACAACGCCCGGACGGACGCGGTGCTGACCACCCTGGCGACGCTGGAGGCGGTGCTGCGCCGCGCGGGTGCCTCCGTGCCGGTGGGCGGCGGAGTCGCAGGAGCCTACGAGGTCTACGGGGCGGCACGGGCATGACCGGCACCACCACGGACCCCACCACCACGGACCCCGCCGCCACGACCGCGGCCCCCGTCGCGACCGCCCTCGATGCCGCCGCGATCATGGCCCGCTGCGACGAGCTCGCCGCGGTCTCCTCCAGCCGCGACGGCATCGAGCGGGTCTACCTCTCGCCCGAGCACGCCCGGGTGAACGCGATGGCCGCGCGCTGGATGACCGAGGCCGGCATGCGCACCTGGCAGGACGCGGCCGGCAACCAGTGCGGCCGCTACGAGGGCGCCACTCCGGGACTCCCGGCGCTCCTGCTCGGCTCGCACCTCGACACCGTCCCCGACGCGGGCCGCTACGACGGGATCCTCGGCGTGATGCTCGCGATCGCCGTGGTCTCGCGTCTGCACGGGGCGGGCCGGCGCCTGCCGTTCGCCGTCGAGGTCGTCGCGTTCGGCGACGAGGAGGGCACCCGCTTCGGCACGGCGCTCCTCGGCTCCCGCGCCCTCGCCGGCACCTGGGACGAGCACTGGTGGGAGCTCGCGGACGCCGACGGGACGACGCTCGTCGAGGCGTTCCACGAGTTCGGGCTGGACCCCTCGCGCATCCGCACCGCCGCGCGCGACGCGCAGGACGTGCTCGCCTACCTCGAAGCGCACATCGAGCAGGGCCCCTACCTGGAGGAGGCGGACCGCGCCCTCGCCGTGGTCTCCTCGATCGCGGGCGCCCGCCGCTTCGCGCTCACCCTCACCGGCAAGGCCGGGCACGCGGGCGGAGTCCCGCTCGACCGCCGCCGCGACGCGCTCACCGGAGCGGCCGAGGCCGTGCTCGCGGTCGAGCGGATCGCGCGGGAGCAGGGCGTGATCGCCACCGTCGGCCGGCTCGAGACCTTCCCGGGCGCGGTCAACGTCATCCCGGGCCGGGTCGAGTTCAGCCTCGACCTCCGCGCCGAGACCGACGCCCAGCGCGACGCGGCGTGGGACGCCGTCGAGCACGCGATGTCGGAGTCGGCGTCGCGCCGCCGTCTCGCGCTGACGGTGGAGGAGACGCACTCGGCCCCCGCGGTCGTCGCCTCCTCGCGGCTCCAGGACGTCGTGCGCGCGGGCATCCGCGCGACCGGGGACGCGGAGCCGATGGTGCTGTTCTCCAAGGCAGGCCACGACGCGATGGCGGTCGCCGACCTCGCCGAGTACGCGATGCTCTTCCTCCGCTGCGAGGGCGGCGTCAGCCACCACCCGGACGAGAACGTGACGGAGGCCGACGTCGCGACGGCGCTCGACGCGTTCGAGGCGGCCGTCCTGGCGCTCGCCGACGGGACGCCGACCGCGTGACTCCCGCCCCCGCCCCCTCGACGAGCATCGGCTACCGCATCGATGCCGGCTACGCCGCGCTCTCGCGGCAGGAGCAGCGGGCGGCCGACTTCATCCTCGACCACCTCGGCGACCTGGCCGTCTACACGGCGACCGAGCTCGCCCAGCACAGCGGAGTGTCCAAGGCCACGGTCTCGCGGCTGTTCCGCCGCCTGGGGTTCTCGAATTCGCAGGAGGTGCGCGAGCACGCCCGGGCGCTCCGGTCCTCCGGTGTCCCGGTCGGTCCCGCGCAGGGGCAGGGGGATCCGCTCGCCGCGCACCTCGAGGGCGAGCGGGCGAACCTGGCCCGGCTGGCCTCCGCGTTCGGCGGCGGGCGGCTGGAGGAGGCGGTGCGGCTGATCGCGGGAGCGCGCGAGGTCGTCGTGATCGGACTGCGCAACAGCTACCCGGTGGCGCTGCACCTGCGCCAGCAGCTCGCGCAGGCGCGCGGACGCGTCCGGATCGCCCCGCAGCCCGGCCAGTCGCTCGGCGAGGAGCTCGAGGGCCTCGGAGCCGACGACGTCGTGGTGCTGGTCGGCTTCCGCCGCCGCCCCGCCTCCTTCGCCGCCCTGATCGGGACGCTCGCCGCGCGCGAGGTGCCCGTGGTGCTCCTCGCGGATCCGCCCGCTCGGCGCTACGCGGAGCACGCGGCGGTCTGGCTGGAGTGCCCGGTCGACAGCGGCACGGCGCTGGACAGCTACGCGGCGGCGATGAGCGCGGTCGCGCTCGTGGCCTCCGGAGTGCTCGGCGCGTCCCCGAGGGAGTCGCGCGAGCGGATCGCCGGGATCAGCACGGCCTACGCGGAGCTCGCGGAGCTGGAGGACCGGCCGTGAGCGAGGCCGCGGAGCTGATCCGCGCGCACGCCAAGGATCCCGTCGGGCAGGCCGACCCGACTCCGTCCCTCGGCCGGGCCGAGCTGATCACCCCCACCTGCGGCGACCGGATCGAGCTGCGCGTCGACGGCGGCGCGGAGCAGGTGCGCCTCGCCTGGAGCGGACGGGGGTGCGAGGTCTCTCGGGGATCCGCGTCGCTGCTCGTGGACGGTCTCGACGGGCGGCCGGCGTCGGCGGTGCGGGAGCGGATCGACGCGTTCCTCGCGGCGATGGCGCACCGGGAGGGCGCTCTCGCCGGCGAGGAGCAGGCGCTGCTCGCGGTGGCGGCCAACCCCGTCCGCTCGGTCTGCGCGACCCTGGCCTGGCGGGCGCTGGCCGCCGCTCTCGACGATGCGGGCCTGGTGTGAGCGGCTCAGTCCGGCCCGTCGCGGTCGGCTCCCGACCACAGGTCGCCGCACTCGACTCCGAGCGCGCCCCTCGCGCGCAGCAGGTCGCGCGCGCCGGAGTCGCCGTGCACGCCCTCGAGGAGCTCCGGCCAGTGGTCTCGTCCCAGCAGCACCGGATGACCGGGCCGGCCGCGGAAGACCGCGCGGGCGAGCACGTCCGGCGCGACCGGCGCCTCCGCGAGCAGCCGCGCCCCCACGCTCGGCGGCTCCGCGGGCAGGTCGACCAGGGCGACCAGCGCGGCGACGCCCTCGGCGGCGGCGAGACCCGCGCGGAGCGACGCCGACAGGCCGGTCTCCCACTTCGCCGCGACGACCACGTCCGCGGA
This sequence comes from Rathayibacter sp. AY2B3, assembly GCF_002931755.1. Lineage (NCBI taxonomy): Bacteria > Bacillati > Actinomycetota > Actinomycetes > Micrococcales > Microbacteriaceae > Rathayibacter > Rathayibacter sp. AY2B3. Next base: position 47,828 of record NZ_PSUG01000020.1, read on the forward strand.
CGGCGGCACCAGGAGGCGCGCCCGTCCGGCCTCCGCGCCCAGGACGACGAGCACCCGCCCGCAGCCGACCGCGCGGAGCCTCTCGACGGCCCGCTCCACCCAGGGCACTCCCGCCGCGTCGCGCCGCAGCGCCTTCGGGCCGCCCGCCCGGCGCCCCGCGCCCGCCGCGAGCACCAGCCCGACGAGGTCCCGACTCCCGACCAGATCCATCCGACCATCGTGCCGCAGGCCGAGCCCCTGCTCCGCCGGACGAAGGAGACCGCATGACCGACACCCGATCCGAGACCGCGCGCGACGTGCTGCTCGCGTGCCTCGCCGTCCCGCGCTGGGCCGACGAGGTCGCCTCCGGCGCGCCCTACCCTTCGGCCGACGCGCTGGCCGACGCGGCCGAGCGGGCCGCGCACACGCTCACCGAGGAGGAGGTGGAGGCGGCGCTGGCCGACCACCCTCGGATCGGGGAGCGGCACGCGGGCGCGGGGCGCTCCTCCGCGTTCTCGGCCGCGGAGCAGGCGGCGAGCCGCACCGGCGACGAGGAGCTGACCCGGAGGCTGCTGGCCGGCAACCGCGCCTACGAGGAGCGGTTCGGGCGCGTGTTCCTCCTCCGCGCGGCCGGTCGCGGCCGGGCCGAGGTCGTCGCGGAGCTGGAGCGGAGGCTCGGGCTCGACGACGAGACGGAGGCGCGCATCGTCGCGGAGCAGCTGAGGGAGATCACGGTGCTGCGGGTCCGCGGGCTCGACGACGGGCGCCTGGTCCGGGTGGAGGCGGCACGATGAGCGGGCACGCCAGCCGCGTCACCACCCACGTGCTGGACGCCGTCCACGGCCGCCCCGCGCGCGGCGTCCCAGTGGCACTCGACGCCCGCGTCGGATCGGGCTGGGAGCGCCTCGCCGAGGCCCGCACCGACGACGACGGCCGCGTCGCGGCCTTCGGCCCGGAGCGGCTGGCGGCCGGGGTCCACCGGGTCGTCTTCGACACCGGCACCTGGTTCGCCGCCTCGGGCACCGAGACGTTCTACCCCGAGGTCGTCGTCGCGTTCCGCCTCGACGACGAGGACGCGCACTTCCACATCCCGCTCCTGCTCAGCCCCTTCGCCTACTCGACCTACCGGGGCAGCTGATGCAGCTCCAGGACGTCCTCGACGCGCCGCAGCTGCGGCTGCACGTGCTGGTCGCCGGCGACGGAGCGCTCGCGCGGCCGGTCGACGGCATCTTCACGACCGATCTCCTCGATCCGCGCCGCTACATCTCGCGCGACCAGCTGGTGCTGACCGGTCTGGTCTGGCGCCGGGACGCCCAGGACAGCGCGGCCTTCGTCGCCGCGGTCGCGGACTCCGGCGCCAGCGCTCTGCTCGCGGGCGAGGGGCTGCTGGGCTTCGTGCCGGACGACCTCGTCGTCGCCTGCCGCGCGCACGACGTCCCGCTGATCGCCGTGCCGGCCGACGTGTCGTTCGGAGCGATCACGGAGCACCTCTCGAACGCCCTCGCCGGCGACCGCGTGGCCCGGCTGACGGCCGCGCTCGCCCGCCAGCGGGAGCTGCTGACCGAGGTCTACCGGGGGCAGCGGCTCGACGAGCTCGTCGCGCGCACCTCCCGAGAGCTCGGACTCCCGGTGTCGGTGCTGACCGCCACCGGCCGGACCGCGGCCTCCGCCTCGCCCCTCGGGCTGGGCGAGATCGAGCGGGTCGTCCACGCGGCGCTCACCGCCCGGCGCAGCCCGGTCGTGGTCCCGGACGCCCGCGGCGGCGCGCTGTCGGTCCTCACCGTCGCCGGCGCGGGCGAGCACCGCGCCACCTCCTGGCTGGTCGTCGTCGGGGGCGACTGGAACGACTGGCCCGCCGCGGTCCTCGACGCCGTGACCGAGCTCGCCGGAGTCGTGGGGGTCTACCGGCTGCAGCGGGAGGCGGCGCTCTCGGCCGACTCCGCTCTCGCCGACCGCCTGCTCGAGCTCGTCGAGGAGGACAGCGAGCAGCCCGAGGCTGCGGTGTACCTGCGGCAGCTCGGACTCGGCGGCGCCGGGCGGTGCGCCGTGGTCGCCGCCGAGTTCGAGGGGGACGCGCCCCCGGACCTGGCGCGCCGGGTGCTGGTGGACGCCGCCGCGCACCTGGGTCGAGCCGTGGTCGGACGCGACGCCCAGGGCTGCGCGGTCGCGGTGCTGCCCACCGAGGCGACCGACGCGATCCCGACCGGTGCGGATCCGCTCGCCGTCGTCACCTCGGCGCTCCGACGAGCGGGAGCCGCGTGGCCGGGCGCCGTGCTGCGCGTCGGGACGAGTGCTGCGACTCCGCTGACCGCGCTCGGCGGCGCCCTGCGCTCGGCGCGCTACGGGATGCTGCTGCCGGGCTCTCCGGGCGACGACGCGCCCGTGCGGATCAGCGACTCCGGAGAGGTCACCTCCGCCGTGCAGCTGCTGAGCGCGGTCCCCGACCACCTGCGCTCGGTGTTCGTCGAGCTGGTGCTCGGGCGGCTGGTGGAGCACGACGCTCGGTACGGCTCGCAGCTGGTCGCCACGCTCGCCGCGTTCCTCGACTGCGGCGGCTCGTGGGTGCGCACGGCGGAGCAGACGCACCTGCACCTGAACACCGTGCGGTACCGCATCGCGCGGGTGGAGGAGCTGACGCAGCGGGACCTGTCCGACACGGCGGACCGCGCCGACCTGTTCCTGGCGCTGCGGCTGCGCTGACGGCCGGGTGCGCGCGGTCCGCACCGCGCCGCCCCGGCCGGCCCCGTCACTCCGGAGCCGCGATCCGCCTGCCCCGGACGTGCACCGCGGCGATCGCCGGTTCGCGCAGGGTCATCAGCAGGGCGAAGAGCAGCTGGGCCGTCGCCTCCTCCTCGTCGTCCGCGCGGATCCCGTGGGCGAGGACGTCGGCGAGCGGCTCCCACCGGTCGGGCTCGATGCGGAGGAAGTCGGCGTCCTTCCCGGGGTCGAGGCTGCCGAAGCGGTCCTCCTGGTCGAGTGCCCGCGCTCCGGCGAGCGTCGCCGTGAACAGGAGCTCGGCCGGATGCAGGGCGACGGCCGCGTCGCCGGGCTCCGAGAGGTGCACCTTGAAGGCGTCGTTCGCCACTCGCGCCAGCAGCCATTCGTCGCCCGCGCCCACGTCCGTGCCGAGAGCGACGGTGACTCCGGAGGCGACGGTCCGGCGCCAGGGCATGGTGCCGGAGCCGAGGAACTGCTGCGAGGTCGGGCAGTGGGCGATCGAGGTGCCGGTCTCCGCCATCCGGTGCAGCTCCGCGTCCTGGCAGTGCACGGCGTGGGCGAGGATCGTGCGCGGCCCGAGGAGCGAGGAGCCGCCGCGCGCGGAGCCGGGCAGGAAGAGCCCGTCGTAGGTGTCGAGGTAGCTTCGGGTGCCGTACGAGCCGAGGACCGCGGCGATCTCGCCGTCCCCGGGCCGGTCGTTCTCGTTGAGGTGGCTGTGCACGTAGACGCCGAGCCCTCGGACGTCGTCGTAGAGGTCGCCGAGCGCACCGAGGGTCCGAGGAGTGACGGACAGCGAGAACCGCGGGACGAGTGCGACCTGCAGGAGCGGGTCCCTCCCGTGCCAGCGGGCGATCTCCTCCGACGCGAGCGTCAGCGCCTCGTCCTCCGACGTGATCAGGGGAGCCGCCGAGGCCGGCCCCGTGGTCTGGATGCCGCGCCCCGACACGATCCGCAGCCCCGCCTCGCGGGTGCGCTCGAAGAGGGCGTCCTGCGCCGCCGGGAACGCGGAGCCGAAGACCATCGCGGCGGTCGTGCCCGCAGCCACCCGCCGCCGGGTGAAGGCGCGCGCGACGACGTCGGCGAAGTCCGGGTCGGCGAGCCGCGCCTCCGCCGGGAACACCGTCCGGTCGAGCCACTCGAGCAGCTGGCCGCCGCCGAAGCCGTCGGTCGAGAACGTCTGGGGGAAGTGCACGTGCGCGTCGACGAAGCCGGGCAGCAGGATCGACGCCGCGTCGCCGGAGACCGGCAGGAGCGCGTAGCGGCCCGGCAGCTCGCCGTACGGACCGACCCAGGCGATCGTGCCGTCGTCGTCCACCGCGAGTGCGCCGTCCGGGATCGACACCAGCGACTCCTGCGCGGTCTCGAGAGTCGCGCTCCCGGAGACGTGCAGGACGTGCCCCCGGTGGACGCCCCCGGCGCCGGTCACACCAGGCCCGTGTAGGCGGTCCAGGCGGATCCCGCGGGCGGCGCGTCGTCGCGGGTGACACTCGCTTGGATCAGCCCGTAGGGGCGGTCGTCGGCGTGGAAGACCTCGTTGTCGTTCTCGACGCCGAAGGGCGAGAGGTCGTAGACGAAGTGGTGCTTGTTCGGCGCGGAGAGCCGGATCTCGACGATCTGCGGGTACTCCTCCAGCACCGCCCTCCCCATCTCGAAGAGCGTCTGCTGGAGGGCGAGCGAGTGCACGGTCGCGAAGCGGCTGGTCATCAGCGCCTTGACGCCCGCGTAGACCGCCTCCCAGTCCATCGCCGCGATCTCGCCCTCGGTCAGGGCGAAGCGCCACTTCGCGACCAGCGACGTCGCCATCACCCGGTCGTTCGTCGGCTGGAGGACCGTGTAGGGGTCGGTGAGGAAGCCGTGGAACTCGCTCCCCGTGGACTTGAGGATCGTGAGGTCCTTGAAGCCGCCGGTGATCCAGATCCGCCGCTCGTCGCCCGAGCCCTCGACCGTCACCGACGCGATCCGCGTCTCCTGGCCCTTCCGGACCCAGGTGTGGTCGTGCTCGCGCCCGTCCACCAGCACGCGCTCCCAGGCGAACTCCTCGATCTCGATGCGGGCGCCGTGGACGGGCGCGTAGCCGTCGACGAAGTGGCGGGCGAGCTCGAGGCCGTAGGGCTCGATCGAGCGCAGGCCCTTCTCCTTCGCGAAGGCGTACGCGGTCTGCTTCTGCGTGTCCGTGGGCAGGACGGCCGACTGGTCGCCCTCGCGGTGCGCGGCCTCGAAGTCGCCGCGGAGGGCGGTGGAGACGTTGACGTCGTGGATCTCGTGCCGCGGGGTCTCGCGGTAGATCCGCACGACGCGGTTCTCGGCCTTCCCGTACTGGTGGTCCCCGAGGATGATCGACATGTCCGCTCCTGTCCGTTCACTGCGGCCGGGCCGCACGTGGTTCCCGTCCGGCTCGAGGCTCCTTCGAGCCCGTCCGCCAGCTTCGCGCCTGACGGACGCTCCGCGCATCGGCGGAGCGACCCGAGTCGCCGTCTCCGCGTCCCCGAGTCTTGTGCGATCCGCCCGCTCCGCGGCTCCGACCCGCCTCCGTTCACATACTGGAAACGTGCCGATGACACGGGGTCGCCGATGAGCGGCGGGCCTCCCCGAGGTGTCGTCGCCAGGGGTGCAGGGATCGGCGGTCGAGGTCAGGGGCGGGTGAGGAGGCGCCCGGCGGGCGGGACCGTCTCGGCGGTGACGCGGCGGCCGCCGACCCAGGTGGCGGCGACGGTGCCGCGGAGGACGCGGCCCTCGTAGGCCGAGACGGGGTTCCGGTGCGAGAGGGCGTCGACGTCCACGCGCCACTGCGCCTCCGGGTCGAAGGCGACCAGGTCGGCGTCGGAGCCCGCGTGCAGCAGCCCCTTCTGGCCGAGCCCGGCGAACGCGGCGGTCGCCGTGGACATCCAGGCGACGACCTGCTCGAGCGGGATGCCCCGCTCGCGGGCCCCGGTCCAGACCGCGCGGAAGCTCAGCTCGAGCCCGGAGATCCCGCCCCAGGCGATGCCGAAGTCGCCGCCCGCGGGGAGCTTCAGCTCGGCGGTGGCGGGGGAGTGGTCCGACGCGATGATGTCGATCGTCCCGTCGAGCAGCCCCTTCCAGAGCAGCTCGCGGTTGCGCTCGTCGCGGATCGGCGGGCAGCACTTGAACTGCGTGCCGCCGTCGGGGATCGAGCCGGCGTCGAAGGTGAGGTAGTGCGGGCAGGTCTCGGCGGTGATCGGCAGCCCCTCGGCCTTCGCCTCGCGCAGGAGCGGCAGTGCATCGGCGGAGGAGAGGTGCAGGATGTGCGCGCGGCAGCCGGTCTCGCGGACGGCCTCGATCACGTGCAGGATCGCGCTGCGCTCGGAGGCGGGCGGGCGGGAGTCGACGAATGCGCCGTAGGAGGCGCCGGGCTCCAGCGCGCTCGCCTCCAGCTCGGCCGGGTCCTCGGCGTGCACGATCAGCAGTCCGTCGAATCCGGCGATCTCGCGCATCGCCTCGACGAGCTGCTCCCGGCTCAGCTGCGGGAACTCGTCCACGCCGCTCGGTGAGAGGAAGCACTTGAAGCCGAAGACGCCCGCGTCGTGCAGCTCGCGCAGCGTGCCGAGGTTCGAGGGGATCGCCCCGCCCCAGAAGCCGACGTCCACCTGCGCCTGCGGCCCGGCCGCCGCGCGCTTGGCCTCGAGCCCCGCCACCGTGGTGGTCGGCGGGATCGAGTTCAGCGGCATGTCGATGATCGTGGTGACGCCCCCGGCAGCGGCCGCGCGGGTGGCGGAGGCGAAGCCCTCCCACTCCGTGCGGCCCGGCTCGTTGACGTGCACGTGGGTGTCGACGATCCCCGGGATCAGGACCTGGCCCTCGGGGAGGACGATCTCCTCCGTGGTGCGCCAGGGGGCGTCCCGCTCGCCGACCGCGACGATCAGGCCCTCGGCGATCGCGATGCTGGCCGGACGCCGGCCGTTCTCGGTCAGCACGTCGGAGGCGCGGATCACGAGGTCGAGGAAGGGAGCGTCGTCAGGCATGGATCGACCCTATACTCGGCATGTTTCCTGCGTGTGAGCGCCCGTCGGCGGCTCCGCTCGGCCTCCTCGCAGCCCCCGCGCCGTCGCCTCCCGTCCGTGCCGCAGCCGTGGCGCCGTCGCCCTCCGTCCCTGCCGCAGCCGTGGCGCCGTCGCCCTCCCGTCCGAGAAGAGGAGACCGTCGTGCTCGACATCGCCGCCGCCCTGCTCGATCGCGTCGAGGCGGGCGGGAGCGTCGCCGTCGTCACCGTCACGCACGTGTTCGGCTCGGCTCCCCGCGCTCTGGGCTCCTCCATGGCGGTCGACGCCGAGGGGCGCGCGATCGGCTCGATCTCCGGCGGCTGCGTCGAGGCGCAGGCGTACGCCCTGGCGCAGGAGGTGCTCGGCACCTCGGGCAGCGCGTCCGAGCACTTCGGCTTCGACGACGAGGCCGCCTTCGCCGCGGGCCTGTCCTGCGGAGGGCAGCTGCGCGTGTTCGGCCAGGTCGTCGACTCCGGCTCCATCGCGGTCCTCGCCGAGCTGCGCGCCGCCCGCGCCGGCCGCTCGGCCGCGCTGGCCGTCGTCGTCGGCGGTCCGGAGGAGCTGGTCGGCCTCGTCCTCACCGGAGCGACGCGCCTCCAGGACGTCGTCGGCCCGCACCTGGACGAGGACACCGCCCGTCGGATCCTCGCCGAGCGCGAGGCGCGCCTCGCCTCCGGCCGCTCGGCCACGGTCGAGACCGCCTGCCGGGGCGCGGAGCTGGAGGTCGCCTACGTCGTGCACGCCGAGCGGCCGCGCCTGCTGATCTTCGGCGCCGTCGACTTCTCCGCTGCGCTCTGCTCCGCCGGGTCCCTGCTCGGCTACCGCGTGACCGTCTGCGACGCACGTCCGGTGTTCGCGACCGCCGAGCGCTTCCCCGGCGCCGACGAGGTCGTCGTCGAGTGGCCGTCCGACCACCTCGCCCGCACCGAAGTGGACTCCCGCACGGTGATCGCGGTGCTCACCCACGACGAGAAGTTCGACATCCCGCTGCTCGAGACCGCGCTCGTGCTCCCGGTCGCCTACGTCGGCGCGATGGGATCGCGGCGCACCCACGAGCGGCGGCTGCGGCTGCTGCGCGAGGCGGGAGTGACGGAGGAGGCGCTCGCCCGCCTGCACTCGCCGATCGGCCTGGACATCGGGGCGTCGACTCCGGAGGAGACGGCCGTGTCGATCCTCGCGGAGGTCCTCGCCGCGCGCACGGGGACGTCGGGGGAGCCGCTCGCGGGGCGCTCGGGGCCGATCCACGCTGCGCGCTGAGCGGTGGCCCTGAGCGTTGGCCCTGAGCGGCGGCCCTGAGCGGTCTGCAGGCCCCTGCGCGATCTGCAGGGGTGAGTGCCGTGTGCAGGGGTATGTGCGATTCGCAGGGGTATGTGCGATTTGCAGGGGATGCTGCTCGTTCTCGACCGATCGCGCGGAAGGATGGGCCTTGAGGCGCGCATCCCCTGCAAATCGCACGCGCCCGTCCTGCAGACGGCACTTCCTCCTGCGAATCGCACACTCCGCCCCTGCACACGGCGCACACTCCTGCCGATCGCACACCCTCCTGCGAATCGCACACTCCGGTCCTGCAGATCGCACGCGACCCTCCTGCGGATGGCACAGCGTCCTGCAGATCGCACAGCCCCCTCCTGCGGATGGCACAGCATCCTGCGGATGGCACAGCATCCTGCAGATCGCACGCGCCCCCTCTTGCAGACGGCACGCGCTCCTGCAGATCGCACGCGGCCCTCCTGCGGATGGCACAGCATCCTGCGGATGGCACAGCATCCTGCAGATCGCGCGCGCCCCCTCCTGCAGACGGCACGCGCTCCTGCAGATCGCGCGCCCCTGGGGTAACGGCCGTGAAACACCGCGGTGCCATGCTCAGGGCATGCAGCGCCACGTCCTCACCGGAGCCCATGTCGCCACCGTCGACGCACTTGGCACCGAGCACCCCGGCGGTCATGTCGTCGTCGACGACTCCCGCATCGTCGCGGTCGGCGCCGGCGCCCCTCCGGCCTGGGCCCTCGACGGGCGCTCTCCCACCGGCGGGCCCGCCCACGAGCCGATCACGCTCACCCGGATCGACGGCCGCGGCCACCTCCTCACGCCCGGCCTCGTCAACACGCACCACCACCTCTACCAGTGGCTCACCCGCGGCTGGGCGCAGGACTCGATCCTCTTCGACTGGCTGGTCGCGCTCTACCCCGCGTGGTCCCGGATCGACGCCGATCTGACCCGCTCCGCCGCCCTCGGCGCGATGGGCGTCCTCGCCCGGTCCGGCTGCAGCACCGTCGCCGACCACCACTACGTCTTCCCGCGGGGCTCCGGCGACATCGTCGGCGGCATCGTGGACGCGGCCGCCACCCTCGGGCTCCGGCTGCACGCGACCCGCGGGTCGATGGACCTCGGCGAGTCGAGGGGCGGCCTCCCGCCGGACTTCGCCGTCGAGACCACCGCTGCCGCGCTGCAGGCGAGCGGAGAGGCGGTCCAGCGGTACCACGACGCCTCCGCCGACGCGATGGTGCGGGTCGCGATCGCACCGTGCTCGCCCTTCTCGGTGACCACCGACCTGCTGCGGGAGTCGGCCGTCCTCGCCCGTCAGCTCGGAGTCCGGCTGCACACCCACGGCTCCGAGACCGTGGAGGAGGACGCCTACACGCGGGAGGCGTTCGGCCTCTCGCCCACCGACCACCTGGAGTCGCTCGGCTGGCTCGGCGACGACGTCTGGATGGCGCACTGCGTCCACCTCGATTCCGATGCGATCGCGAAGTTCGCGGCCACGGGCACCGGAGTCGCTCACTGCCCGTCCTCGAACGGCCGGCTCGCGGCGGGCATCGCGCCGATCCCGCAGCTGTTGGCCGCGGGAGCACCGGTCGGCCTCGGCGTGGACGGCGCGGCGTCGAACGAGTCGGGGCAGCTCGGCTCCGAGATCCGCGCCGCGGTGCTGATGAACCGCCTGCGCGCCGGCGCCGACCGGATGAGCGCCCGCCAGGCCCTCTCGGTCGCCACAATCGGCGGGGCGCGGGTCCTGGGCCGTCAGGACGAGATCGGCTCTATCGAGGTGGGCAAGCTCGCCGACCTCGCCCTCTGGCGGATCGACGGGATCGAGCACGCGGGCATCGCGGATCCGGTCGCGGCGCTCGCGCTCGGTGCGCAGCCCCCGCTGAGCCTGCTCCTGGTGCAGGGCCGCCCCACGGTCCGGGAGGGCCGGCTGGTGAACGCGGACGAGGACGCGATCGCCCGCGAGGTGGCTCGGGCGAGCGCGGAGCTCGCGTCGCGGGTCTGAGCGGCGGATCACAGCAGGCGGGCCTCACCGGGTCGCGCCGCGCATCCGCTTCGTCGCCCTCAGCCGGGAGGCGCCCCCGCCTCGACGGTCGCGACCGGTGCCGTATCCGGATGGAGGAGCCGCCAGACGCGGTCGCGGGACAGCGGCAGCTCGGTGGGCCGGACGCCGATCGCGTCCCGGACGGCGTTCGCGAGCGCGGGGGCGACCGGGTTGTAGGGCGCCTCGCTCATCGACTTCGCCCCGAACGGCCCGAGGTCGTCGGCCGTGTCCGCGAAGTAGACCTCGGTCTCGGGCACGTCCGCCATCTGCGGGATGTGGTAGTTCCGCAGGATGGCCGTGGTGACGGTGCCCTCGCCGTCGAGGATCACCTCCTCGTAGAGCGCCGAGCCGATCGCCTGCGCCACTCCGCCCTCGACCTGCCCGCGGCACTGCGCGGGGTTGATCACGAAGCCGGCGTCGGCCGCCTGCACCGACTGCAGGATGCGGACCTCGCCCGTCGGCTCGTGCACCGCGACCCGGAAACCCTGGACGTTGAACGCGAGCGAGCGCTGAGCCCCGTCCTCGGTGCCGGTCGCCGTGACGGGCCCGCCTGCTGCGCGCACCAGGTCGGCGAATCCGACGCGGGTGCCATCGGGGGCGAGCAGGCCCTCGTCGTCGGGCTCGAAGGTCTCGTCGTGCCCGGTCAGCCGCTTGGCGAGCGCCTGCAGGTCGGCCAGGAGGCGCGTCGCGGCCGAGTACACGGCCTTTCCCGCGACGACCGTTCCCGCGCTGCCGAACGCTCCGGTGTCGTAGCGCGCCGCGTCCGTGTCGGACTGCCGGATGCGCACGCGGTCGGCGGAGGCGCGGAAGGCGCTCGCCACCAGCTGCGTGTGCACGGTGGTCGTCCCGTTGCCGAACTCGGCCGTGCCGACGCCGATGGTCAGCACTCCCTCGGCGTCGACGGTGACGGTCGCCTCCGAGAAGTGGCCCCTCGGAGGGATGGTGGCGATCATCGCCAGTGCGGTGCCCTGCCCCGTCCGCCACCCCGGTCCGACGGGGGCGGGGGAGCCGCCGCCGCCGGCCAGAGCCGCCTCGGTGAGGTCGAGGCACTGGTCGAGCCCGTAGGAGGCGAAGCCGATGTCGTCGCCCTCGACGTGCGTGACCACCAGCGGCTCGCCGGGGCGCACCGCGTTGATCCGCCGCAGCTCGAACGGGTCGATCCCGAGCTCACGCGCCAGTTCGTCCATCGCCGATTCGATGCCGAAGATCACCTGCCCGAGGCCGTAGCCGCGGAACGCTCCCGAGGGGAGGTTGTTCGTGTAGACGGCCTGCGCGTCGACGCGTTTGCTGGGCGCGCTGTAGACGGCGACCGACTCGGAGGTGCCGTGGAACATCACGCCCGGTCCGTGGTTGCCGTAGGCGCCGGTGTCCGAGAGCACGTCCACGGCGAGGGCGGTCAGCCGTCCGTCGCGCCGGGCGCCGAGCGTGACGCCGACCCGCATCGGGTGTCGGCAGGGGGCCATCGTGAACTCGTCGCTCCGGGTGAACTCGAACTGCACAGGCCGACCGGTGGCGAGCACGGCGAGGGCGACGACGTCCTCCGTCAGGATCTCCTGCTTGCCGCCGAAGCCGCCGCCCACCCGTGCCGTGAAGACGCGGACGGTCGACGGATCGCGGTCGAACAGGCGCGCGATCTCGTCGCGCACGAGGAAGGGCACCTGCGTCGAGGTCCGCAGCACCAGCTCTCCGCCCTCCATCCAGCCGATGGTCCCGTGAGTCTCCAGCGCCGTGTGCGCGACGCGGGAGGTCGAGTAGCGGCCCTCGACGACCACGTCGGCCTCCGCGAGTCCGGCGGCCACGTCCCCGTACTCGCCGTGGAGCTCCGCGACGACGTTCGCCTCCGGCCGGGCGATGCGCGAGGCGATCGGGTCCTTGTCGGCGTGCAGGAGCGGCGCACCGGGGGAGCGCGCCTCCTCCGGGTCGAAGACGGCGGGCAGCACCTCGTAGTCGATTTCGACGGCGCGGCAGGCCGCCTCCGCCTCGGCCACCGACTCCGCGACCACCACGGCGACACGCTGCCCGCGGAACCGGACGACCGTGTCGAGCATGCGGGTGTCGTCCGGGTCGTCGAGCCGGGACTCGTGGCGGGCGGTGGAGTAGAGGACGTCCGGAACGTCCTCGGCGGTCAGGACCGCGACGACGCCCGGCATCGCGCGGGCGGTGGTCGTGTCGATCGAGCGGAGGCGCGCGTGGGCGTGCGGGCTCTGGACGACCTTCAGGTGCAGCAGGCCGGGCACGGCGACGTCGAGGGTGAACGGCTCGCGGCCCTGGACGATCCGGCGGCCGGCGGGCGCGCCGAGCGAGCGGCCGACCCGCGACTCCTCGGCCGACGGGCGACCCGTGCGGCGGACGGGCGTGAGACCCGACGGCGGGGCCGCGTGCCGCCCGTGACCCGGCGCCTCTCCGCGGTCGGAACCGGACGGCCCGGCCGCGTGCGCGCCGTGCCCGGACGCGCAGGCGCCCGTCACGGCCTCGCGGATGGGACGGTAGCCCGTGCACCGGCAGAGATTGCCCTTCATCAGCCGCGGCACGTCCTCGGCGCGGACTCCGTCGAGCGCCGTGGCCGTGACCACCATGCCGGCCGTGCAGAAGCCGCACTGGAACGCGCCGGCCTCGACGAACGCCTCCTGCACCGCGCTCGGCTCCTCACCCGTGCCGAGGCCGGCCGCAGTCGTCACCTCGCGCCCTTCGACGCGGTGGGCGGGGTAGAGGCAGGAGTGGAACGGCGTCCCGTCGACCAGGACGGAGCAGGCGCCGCAGTCGCCGGCGTCGCACCCCTTCTTCACCTCGAAGTGCTCGTGATCGCGGAGGAGGGTGCGCAGCACCTGGCCCGGGCGGGGGGAGGCG